>CBDVBK010000102.1:0-7871 GCA_965372215.1 uncultured bacterium
CGATAATATGCGGGTATTATAGCCAGCTGTGTGGGTTTTATGCCTATGCTTCATTGTCGGACATGCTCCTAGCATATCATTCGACTCGGAGACATGCTGGCTCTGCTGTGTGTCACCGAAGAGTAAATGATCAAAAAATAGTAATGGAGGCTTTAATGTTATCAGCACTGCTTTTTACGGGAATATTCGCAGTGACTCTTCCCGACCCGTCAGAGATTCAAACCATCACCGCCGGCGAATCCGCTGTGATCGATATCTCATCTGGTGAGGGGTGGATTCGCCTGCTTGAAGATGATTACGTCTGTTTGAATCTCTCAGTTTCCGGGGGAGTGAATCTCACGGCATATGACAACTCGGGGAATATCCTCTGTCAATCCGATCCAGTCGGGGAGATGGTTCTTTCCGCTTTCACCGATTACTGGTTTTACATTTTCCTTGAGAGAGATACGGATCTCAGTGGTCCTGATGTTACCCTGTCTGTTGATATTGTAGAGCCGGCTGAGCTGATTGTTCGCGATGATGTCAGCGGAAGAGTTGCTCGGAATGAAATGGCGGAGATATATACTTTTTATCCAAAGGAGAGAGGAAACTGGACCTTCAGACTCGAAGGCACCAGTGCAACTGATCTTGATCTGGAAGTATACGGCAGAAACATGAGCCTCTGGGGCAGCAGCACTTCGCTGGAGGGTTTTGAGACAGTTACAGTAGCAGCCCTTCCGGGTGAAGAAATCACAGCGGTTGTAAGCAGGTATGGTAAGAGAGGTTCCGGAGAATACTATTTTTCTGTTGAACCTTCCGGAAGGTTCCCTGAATTTAATTCGGATATGATGGAAGCCTCAATTGAACTCAATGAGATTCACAGATATCTTATTCCCGAACATAGTGAACCTGTTTTTCTCAATCTAATAATATTATCACCAGGCGCTGATATTGATCTGGTCATTCGTGATACAGATGGCGAGTATATGATGGGATCACAATCATATTCATCAATAGAAGCACTTCTGCTTCCAGCAAGCGATACTGAAGTGGTGGCGGATGTGATTGTGTACGATGCTCCCGATGATGAATCAGTTCCGTACGTTATGAATTCCATGGAGCTTGGTTCCATCTTCTCACTTCTTCCGGTGAAAAGAAGATTTCCCGTAGGCGCGACAGAGGAGACTCATCCAATCGGGTTTTCGCCA
Organism: uncultured bacterium; assembly: GCA_965372215.1. Classification (GTDB taxonomy): domain Bacteria; phylum Fermentibacterota; class Fermentibacteria; order Fermentibacterales; family JCC-6; genus Aegiribacteria. The sequence goes on from CBDVBK010000102.1 coordinate 1,188, forward strand.
CAGGAATCTGGAATATTCGAGGTTTCCGTGATCTTCGATAAAACACGTGACGGAGACGTAAGCGTATTCAGAGGATCGGGTGAACCGGCACTTACGTTCAGTACAGAAAGAGGGGATGAGAGATTTCTTCTCTGGATTTCTCAGAGTGATACGATCTGGGTGTACCCGTTCTTCCCCGGAATTGACATGTCAGGGGATGCCATTGTCAGGATAGATACTGCTGATTCCAGGGAAATTGATATATCTTTCCAAGGGGAAATAGGAGAGGACTCATCCTCAGAATTCTTCACCGTTGCCGCTCAGGCTGGAACAATCCTTGACATAGGCCTTTCCGGAGGGGACAGGGAAGTTGATCTTGACCTGTTCGTGAGCGGACCGGGAATCGATCTTGTCGCCGAGGGCTGGCTGAGTAATGTCGATGCTGCCGGAGATGAGGCTGTTGCGGTTTACACCGGAGTGGATGCCGTATACGGAATAACTGTTTATCTCTATGAACGGAAAGGCCGGACATCTTTCGAGCTGGATGTAAACAGGATAGAACAGGTCGAAATGGCTTCTTCATCTCCTGAGTCCGAGACCTGGGCTATTACTGTTGGAATAAGCGGTTACCCTTCCATTGCGGATGTGCTCAATAGAGCCAGCATGGATGCCGTGGAGATGTACGATTTCCTGATAACGGAGCAGGGAATCCCTGAAGATCATGTTATACTGCTTGTAGACGCAATTGCGACTGTTGATAATTTCATTGATGGTGTTTCCGGTCTTCTGGAAAACGCCGGGCCGGAGGATAGAGTAATTATCTTCTTCAGCGGCCATGGAAACCAGCTTGCTCCGGGTTCCGGCGGACGGGAGGAATCAGATTCAGCGAATGAATCCATCTGTCTTTTTGATGATGAAGTTTCAGATGATCAGCTGGCAGCTATTATCGACTCCCTTGCCGATGCACCGGTATTTCTGTTCTTCGACGCGTGTCATTCAGGTGGTTTTGTAAACGATTTCGATCCGGGTAGTAATGTTCTCATACTTACCGCCGCACGTGAGGATCTCAGCGTAAGCGAAAGGATACTTACTCCGATATTGCTTCAGGGATCTCGCGGAGATGCGGACAGTAATGGAAACGGTTATGTTTCCGCCCTGGAACTCATGACATACATTGACGGCAGACTTCAGCTCATTTGTCCTGAGTGCGATACTGAACTTGCCCCGAATACATTTGTCTGTCCTGAGTGCGGCGCAGCTCTTAAAGGAGAGAACGCCGTTCCACGACCTCAACAGGGGATGTTCCTTGATGAGGATGTCGATCTGTGGAAAACATACAGGTAGAAAGGGATACCAGTGACTGAAGGAAGAGATCTGCATCCACTTGAGAAGAAACTTCTGACATATCTGGAAAACAACGGAAAATCATCAGATGTGAACATAATCAGAGAGAGCGATCTCCCTGATGAGGGCTCTTTCAGAAGGGCTGCCCAGTGGCTTCTTTCAAGGGAGCTAATCGTTGAAGAATCAAGAGAAGAAAAAGTATTCGTTGAACTCGGACCGCTTGGTAAGCAGAATCTGGAAGTTGGCAGCTCACCGGAACTTGCGTTCCTTCGTGCGATTTCCAACGGAAGCAGTTCTCTTCAGGAGATACAGCAGGACACTTCATTTGACAGGGGGCGATGGGGAAGCGCGTTTGGCGCATTGCTAAAGAGCGGCCTCCTGAAAAAGGCGGGTGATAAAATCCTATTTGACGGAGAACCGGAGGAGACTGTTTTCCAGGATGTCTGGGATCAGGTGTACATTCCGTTATCCAATGGAACTGAGATCAGATTCGCTGATCTTCCGGAAAATGTCGCTGAAATAGTTGATTCCAGAAGTCCCAGGAGGGGAAAGAGCCGGGCTGAATTCATACTGAACGAGATCGTAACGAGTATTCTTGATATTACACCAGAAGGCGGAGAAGCTCTGAAGAAGGCTTTGGAAACAGTCACCATCGGAGTGATGACACCTGAGATTCTTGCTGAAGGATCCTGGAAGGATGCCAGATTCAGAAGGTATCAGGTGGATATCCCCCCATCGAGGATACACACCGGACGGCTTCACCCTTACAGGCAGTTCCTGGATACAGTAAGGAAACGTTTCATAGGCCTGGGATTCAGTGAAATGAGGGGTTCACTCGCTGAGAACGAGTTCTGGAACAATGATGCTCTGTTCATGCCTCAGTTCCATCCGGCGAGGGATATTCATGATGTCTACTATCTTGAAAAGGGCAGGAGTGTTCCACCCCCATCGGATGAACTCGAGAAACGGGTTGCAGCCGCTCATGAAAACGGCGGGGATACAGGAAGCAGAGGCTGGGGTTACAAATTCAGCCGTAAGCAGTCACTTCAGGCGATACTCCGCTCGCAGGGTACTTCTCTGTCAGCAAGAACACTTGGTTCGAAGCCGGATATACCGGGCAAGTATTTCGCGATTGCACGATGTTTCAGATACGATCAGGTTGATGCCACTCATCTTCCCGATTTCTTTCAGGTGGAAGGAATAGTGCTTGGTGAACAGATTAATCTGAGATACCTATTGGGTCTTCTTAAATTATTTGCTGAGGAAATTGCCGGAGCGTCCGATTACAAGTTCCTTCCCGCGTACTTCCCTTTTACCGAGCCGTCCGTGGAGATGCATATAAAACATCCCCGGCTCGGATGGATTGAGGTTGGTGGAGCGGGGCTTTTCCGGCCTGAGGTCTGCCTTCCGCTCGGTATAGATGTCCCAGTGATTGCCTGGGGACTTGGTCTGGATAGAATGGCCATGCTTGCTCTGGGGCTAAATGATATTCGTGACCTGGTCACACCTGATCTTACACGATTGCGCAACATGAAAGTTCAGCCGGATCGTCTCCTTACTGGAAGGGAGGGGAACGCCAATGCCTAAAATTGAGGTCAGCCGACAGGATCTTTTCAAACTGTCTCGAATGAAGGATCCCGGTGATGCTGAACTGGCGAATCTTCTAACCCTCGTGAAAGGTGAAATTGATTATTCACTTGACGACGAGCTTAAAATAGAACTCAACGATACTAACAGGCCTGATCTGTGGTGTGTTGAGGGAGTAGCCAGGGCTTTGAGATGCAGTGAGAACGGTTCTGAGAATCATCTTTCCAGCATGTCAGCGGATCATCTGAGCATAACGGTTGATCCAGGTCTTAAGGTTATCAGGCCTTATATAGCCGGATTCAGGGCTACAGGCTGGAAACTGGACCAGGAAGGACTGGATTCGCTTATCGCTGTCCAGGAGAAGCTCAGCGAATCATACGGCAAGAAACGCAGCAGGACTGCAATCGGTTTCCACAGGGCAAAGGAAATAGCATTCCCGGTTTGCTATGTTTCAGCCGAAACCGGAGAGCTGATGGAACCACTGGGTTATGAGAAGAAGATGTCTCTCTCTCACATTCTCACTGATACGGATAAAGGGAGGGAATATGGACACCTGCTGGCAGGTTTAAAGAAATACCCCGTTCTTACAGATACTGATGGCGTGATATTCTCATTCCCTCCAATCCTGAACAGCAATACAACCGGAAAGGTATGCCAGGGTGATGATGATTTATTCTGTGATGTAACTGGAACAGATTGGGAAACAGTCCAGCTGACAGCTACTATTCTTGCCTGCAATCTGGAGGACCATGGAGCAATAATTACTCCAGTTGATGTTCTCTACTCCTACGATGTCCCCTCTCCTGATCGGGAAGTGGTTACACCTGTGCTGTTCACAGACTGCATGAGTGTGACGAAAGATGAGATAGAAAAAGTGCTGGGAATTGATATACCTCTTGAAACAGCACGGGAAGCTCTTCTGCGGATGGATTATGCTTCGGTTGAGATCGAAGACGATACATTGACGGGGATCCTTCCGCCCTACAGGAGGGACGGCATTCATCCTGTTGACATGATTGAGGATATAGTGATTTACCATGGATTGGAATCTTTTGAACCGCTTCTTCCAGAAGAATTCACTATCGGTCACAGCGCTCCGATAGAGGAGCTTGTTGATGCTGTACGTACAGTACTGATTGGAGCAGGATGCGAAGAAATTCTTCGCCCCGTACTGACCAGCTGGAGGAAAATAAAGGAAATTACCAGAACCTCGATTGATCCCGTGAAGATAGCCAATCCCATGACCGAGGAATATGGAGTTGTCCGAAACACACTGCTTCCGGGGCTTCTTGATGTCGAAAGCACCAGTGCTCATGCTTCTTATCCCCATCGCATATTCGAATCGGGTGAGATTCTGATTTCAGGAGATAACGGCGTCTGCAGAACTGAGATCTATCTCGCCGGCCTTGTTTGCGGTAACAAGGCTGATTTCGGTGATGTTCATTCCATCCTTGGTTCAATCTGTTACTCGAGAGACCTTGATCTGTCCCTTGAATCTATGGAAGACGAACGATTCATCAGCGGCAGGTGCGCCTCCGTTATCATCAATGGCAGGGCATCCGGTGTAATAGGGGAATTTCACCCGGCAGTTCTTACGGAATGGGGTATTGCCCGCCCGGCCTCCGGATTCGAGATAAACGTTTCTTGCCTGAAAGAATAGTTTGTCACTATACAATCTTATAAGTGAGTTCAGCCCTTCCGGGGATCAGCCGGAGGCTATCAGAAAACTGGTACACGGACTGAATGACGGCATGGAGTGGCAGACCCTTCTGGGTGTTACCGGTTCCGGTAAAACCTTTACCATGGCTGGAATCATCGAGAAAATAGAAAGCCCCGTGCTGGTTGTGAGTCACAACAAGACACTTGCCGCACAGCTTTACAGTGAACTGAAAGGTTTTTTTCCGGATGCTGCCGTTGAGTATTTTGTAAGCTACTACGATTATTACCAGCCTGAAGCCTACCTTCCGACTACGGATACTTTTATCGAAAAGGACGCCGATCTCAATGAAGAGCTGGACAGACTCAGACTCCGCGCGGCCACATCTCTTCTAACGCAGAGGGATGTAATCGTTATCGCGTCCGTGAGCTGTATCTATGGCCTTGGTAATCCGGACACATTCAAATCCAGCTGCCTGGATATCGCAACCGGTATGATGATCGATCAGGAAAGCCTTCTTTCAGAACTTGTGGGAATGCGGTACTCAAGGAATGATGTCGCTCTGACAAGAGGCAGGTTCAGAGTCCGTGGCGATGTTGTGGATGTCGTTCCGGCCTACGGCAGGATGGCAATCAGGGTTGAGTTTTTCGGCAGCAGGATAGAGAGTATTCACAGGGTTGATCATTTTACAGGTACCGTTCAGGAGAGTCTGGAGAGGGTTTTCATCTATCCTGCAAGGCATTTCGTTACAGGTGAAAGAGAGCTGAACCTTGCGCTTGGACGAATTGAGCGGGAACTGGAAGAATCCCTGACGAATTTCAGGGTAAATGGCAAACTGCTTGAAGCGCAAAGGCTTGAATCAAGAACACGTTACGATATCGAACTCATGGCTGAAACGGGGTACTGTTCTGGAGTAGAGAACTACAGCAGACACATGTCCGGAAGGAAGAAAGGAGAGCGCCCTGCCTGCCTGCTTGATTACTTCCCGGGGGGAGATATGCTGGTTTTCATAGATGAGTCTCACAGGACGATTCCGCAGCTTTCAGCAATGTACAGAGGTGACAGAGCAAGAAAGGAAACTCTCGTCAATTATGGGTTCAGGCTCCCTTCAGCCCTGGATAACCGCCCATTATATCTTGACGAGTTCATTGAGATAACAGGCAGGAAAATCTGCATGTCTGCAACCCCTGCGAGTTTCGAGCTGGATCATTCCTCCCAGATTGTGCAGCAGATCGTCAGGCCAACCGGACTGGTGGATCCTGAATTGGAAGTCAGACCCGCTGTTAGCCAGGTCGATGATCTTGTAGGGGAAACTCGAAGAGCGATTGAATCCGGTGAGAGAGTGCTTGTAACTACGTTGACTAAAAAGATGGCGGAGGAACTGACTTCATATTTCCAGGATCTTTCGATCAATGCCAGATATATTCACAGTGAGGTTGACGCTCTTGAGAGAGTCTCAATTCTCAGAGAACTAAGGCTTGCGGATTTCGATGTGCTGGTCGGTGTGAATCTCCTGCGAGAGGGACTTGATCTCCCTGAAGTAGCCATGGTCGCGATTCTTGACGCTGATAAAGAAGGATTTCTGCGATCCAGAACAAGCCTTATCCAGACTGCGGGAAGAGCGGCAAGAAACCTGACCGGAAGAGTAATACTCTACGCTGACAGGATAACTGATTCCATGGAGTATGCGATCACTGAAACCGCACGCAGGAGAAAAATCCAGATTCAGTATAACCTTGAACATGACATCACGCCTGAAAGCATCATAAAATCAAGAGAAGAAATTCTGAAAGCGACCAGCATTGCCGATATCTTCAAATCATCCGTCAGCAAGGATGATATTACTGAGGACATCCCGGAATCCCCGGATGAAGCCGTGCAGTACCTGGAGAAGAAAATGCTCGAAGCCGCAGAAAAGCTTGACTTTGAAACGGCCGCGAAATATCGTGACACAATGAGAAAACTGCTGAATTCTCTCTGACCCACATTATTATTCCACTGCTGATTATCCCGTACTTTCTTTCTCTGTTATGTTAACCGATATCTTTTCATTTTGTAGGGAGAATCTTCTTGAGCGTAATTACAGCGCGTACTGCCGGTTTCTGCTGGGGCGTCCG
>CBDVBK010000103.1:0-7746 GCA_965372215.1 uncultured bacterium
CCAGCAGGTAGCTTTCCTTCTCAATAAGGATCGCCTTGAATCGACCTTGAAGGACTTGCCCGACTCGTGCATGTTGGCGATTGAATCACTGTGTGTAGACGCCGTTGAGGAGCTGCATTCCACGAGACAAGTTGGCTTCAAGCGTTTCGATAAGCAGGTGGTAATGGTTGCTCATCAGGCAGTATCCATGACAGATCCAGCCGTACCTAGCGACGACATCACTCAGAATCTCTAGGAATCGAGCCCAGTCCTTGTCGTCGAGGAAGATGTCTTCTCGCGCATTTCCACGGCTGGTGACGTGGTAGAGGGCTCCTTCGTATTCCAATCGCAGTGGTCTTGCCATGACATCGAAAGACTATCACGAAGAGCATCGAAAATAAAGGTCTGACCCTCTTCTCCCTTCAGCAAGCTGGGGGGTGCCCAGCGAAGCCTTTTTATGAAATTCACAATTTAGGACCTGGCCTATCACACGTATAACACCTTTCATTATAAGGGCGGACTATATCCTTCAATTCCTTCCTCTTCCAGCTTATTTGCTGCCTGATTTAATGCCTCCTCGGGCGTCATCATTCCTGCGGCCGCATACTCAATTGCGATCGCTACCACATCCTCAAATTTCCCCCACCCTGTTACCAACGGCAGTGGGGTCCCTTTAGGGATCATAGAGATGAATCCTTTCCAGTGATCCGTTTGAAAGAGATCAATCTCCTCCGCCTCTTCTCTTCTCATCGGCACCATTCTTAACTTAGTGTCCAACTCCGCTTGGTGCTCGTATTTGGTGAGGCACAGCGCTAGCTCCCTCGCCTCCTCTTGATGCTCAGACTGGCTGAAGACTACCAGGGAGTGGGAGGAAAGCACGCCAGTGCTCCACCCATTAGGACCTGCCGGCAATGATGCCGTCTTAAACGGTGTACCCGCTTCCTCCCAACCGTCCATCCACCGAGGCCCGGAGACGAACATGCCTACTTCGCCTCTTGCGAATAACTCCCCAAGATCCGACTCTGTCATTCCAAGAGCCTCCGATGGAGTATAATACATCAAGCTGACGTAGAACTCTAAAGCCTCAACGCCGTTTGCGTTGTTAATTATTATGTCACCTTTCTCATCATAAGCCCCTCCACTATTTTGAAAGAGGAAGTTAAGGAATTGTACTACGGTAAAAGGAGATCTCCTGCCGGTGAGGGCAAAGCCATAAGCACCTGTCCTCTCTGTAATTGCTGCGGCAGCCTCCACAAGCTCTTCCCAAGTCGTAGGAGGTCCTGCGATACCGGCTTCCTCGAATAGTTCCGTATTATAATAGAGCGCGTGGTTGAAGAGCGCTCTCGGTATACCATAGATATCACCCTTCCATGTGACTGTAGACCAAGCAGGTCCGAAGTACTTCGTTATTCTCTCTCCAGGTACAGTAATGGGAATTATATATCCGGCTTCTGCAAGCTCCGGTATCCATGACGAAGGAATGTAGCCGATATCCGGTGCATTTCCAGCTGCGACGTTAAGGAACAGCTTCTCGTACGCATCTTCCCAAGGGACCATCTCCACATCCACATTGATATCTAGCTCTCCCTCGCAAGCCTTTACCTGAGGAACTACTACCTCCGCTTCCTTTGCGCCAGCAGGCCGGAAGAACGTCTGAGGTGTTTTAACAGTGACGTATGCGCCTGGGCTAGCAATTCCTTTCAGGAATTCCTCAGCTTCTCCACTTACGTCAATTCCTATGATAGTAAGAGTGGAGCACTCATTCCTGAACTTCTCGGCTGCAACTTCAGTCGCCGTTCCAGCTGCACGGATATTTTTTGAGCCATTGCGCTCAGCGGTTGTTGGCTTTCCATCCGTTAAGAGAACCAACGCTCCATTGGGATGCACTGGTTTGGTAATGCTACATGCATGATCAATGGCCCCATTCATCCAAGTAAGGTTGTCTGTATCTTGGATGCCGTTAATAGCGGGTATGATATTGTCTTTAACAGCATTGAGCGCCGCGAGTTCCACTATAACGCTTATATCTGAGTCAAAGGTTATCACTTCGACCATGGGATTGCGTCCACTATCGATAAGCATTCCCACTATTTCAATGACCAAAGTTTTCTCAAGAGGCAACCGTCCAGCATCCCTAATGCTTCCTGAGGTATCAACAGCAAATACTATTCTTTCGGCATCTTCGATGTTACCAAAAATTTTATCTGTCCAAGGAACCTCCTGGGCAGTTACTGACCAACTACCGAGAACTGCAAATACCGAAATGATTAGGAATAACTTCCGCATAACTTACACCTCCTTGAATTTATCTTAATACCTTCTATACTCTCCTTCTATTCATGTTATGCTTTTCCATCTCTCACCCCCTCTTACACCAATTTCGGGAGTAGCTTAAAGCTCTGGTTTTCTAAGCCCAGAGCCTTTTGCTCCCCGAAGATCTCCAAAAGTCGCTTCCGGAAAAGTATTTGTACATGTCCAAGGCTCCATAGCTCTCAACGTCCAAAGAATACCTCAACTCAAGCTCCTGATTCGCGAATCCTGACCCTGGCATAAATATGGGCCCACACTCCCGCTTGCAGAGAGCAAGGTCGTAATGCCCTCTATCTCCCTCCCCCTCTTGATTTCGCACAACGGGGGTCACTCTTGCCAACCCTGCAGGCCTACTTGACCTTATCCACAGCCTTCTTCAGGTTCGGCAACTGATTTTCCTTCAACCCACCCTCAGGGACAGTGTCGCTCAGCTTCATCACATCCTCGATTGCTTTGAGAGCTTCTTTGAAGTCAAGAAGCTTCTCCTTCTGGGCCTGGCGCAATGCCTTAATCAGTACCTCTTTCAGTTCAATGATATCCGAACCAGCAGGTAAAGTGAGCAGTTGCTCCCACAAGATCGGAACCAACTGGGCTTGTAGGACGTACGGAGTGGTGCGAATCATCTTGAGCTCGTCCACAGCCTTCTTCAGATTCGGGAGTACGTCCTCTGTCAGTCCTCCTTTGCGTACCTGTATGTTAAGCATCTCTTTGACGTCGATGATTGCCAGATCGGCCAACTTCGCCTCCAGGAGCCCTTCCTTCTTGGCTTGTGTCAGCGCTTTGATCAGAACCTTGTGTAGGCTCCCAACATACCAGCCCCCGGGTAGAGAAAGCACCTTTGGCCACAGTGTCAGGATTAGCTGCTTTGCTGGAATCTGGCTTGCTAGCGCCTTGAAGCCATTTAGTACGCAGCTAAAGCCAAGGTCTGCGGCAAAGATAGTGAACGGACCCGGAGTTGCACCTGGCGGATCCTCAGCAGCTTTCATTAGATTTGCATTGCGAAGGATCGCGGCTTTCACTTGGGGCCCTGTCAGGCCGGGATTTTGTGACCAGATCAAGGCCGCAACACCCGATACTTGGGGAGCTGCAAGAGACGTCCCACTCACTGCAATTACCCCTCCACCATTCTTGGTCAGATCGTGTGCGGGTATCTCTACCCCCGGCGCGAGGATGTCGACGCCACGTTTGCTGAACCACGATCCCCCTGCAGTACCAAAGTTGGAGAACACTGCCTTGTTCCCGTTCCAATTGAGTGCGCCCACGGAGATGATCAGGTCAGGTAGATTGTAACTAGCGGGATAGACGGCATTCGGGCCGTTGTTGCTTACACCCAGGCGTCCAATCTTGGGAAATTTGATGCCGTTCCCGGCAGCAGCGACAATTAGACAATGGTCATATGTCAAGTCAATCCCAGCTAGCACTAGGTATTCCACGATGCTGAACGGTCCTCCAAAACTGCAGTTAAGAATCCGGGCGCCGTGGGCAATGGCATAAACATAGGATTGGAGGATTGCCCATCGGCTCAGTTTCACGTCCCCTTCCTCGTCAACTTCAGCGTAGTTGGAACACGCTTTCAAGATCATCAGTTGGGCCTTCCAGCAGGTACCGGCAATATCACGGTCATTGGCCTTTCCATCTGCGTTTGCGATGGCAGCGATAACACTCCCCACTGCGGTGCCGTGGTAATTGACGTCGTGAGGGTTGTTGTTTCCATCGCCAAAGTCCCAGCCGATCACGTCGTCAACCAAGGTATCTCTATCCGCATCGATTCCGTCGTTGTCAGCGACTGGGTCAAACCAGCCATTGCCGTTGACATCTTCGCTAGCATCAACCCATAAGTTATGTGGAGGAGCCGCGACAGCGGCCGAGGGTGCATTCCCGATATCTAACCTGCCCCAGAAGCCTGCCGGTACCCCCCCGTTGTCGTAGCCGGTGTCAATGAAAGCGATAATGACCGTGCTGCCGTCCACGCGGAGATCCCACATCTCTGGTCCATCGATGTCTACATCGGCTACATAGCCTGCAGGGAACGTTGGCGGGCCCGAGTTGTGGAAGTTCCACTGCCAATTCCCAAGCCGAGTCCACTCGTCCGGAGTACCGGATAGCTCGTAGAAATGGTTGAGATTGACGTAGATCCCCGGATCGATAGAGCGAAGTTGCTGTGCTTTCTCCCATTCGTAAGTTCCATCAGTTATTCGCACGTGGAATAGAAGAGGTGGTCCATCCGGGCCTGAGTCTAGGCCAGGAATCATGAACTCAGCAGGGAAGGAGATCCCAGGTTCGATGAGCTCCACGCCGAAGTAGGAGAAAAACTGGTGAAGTTCAGCAGTATCGGTTGGGAAGTCGGGGAACTGCCCCGTGTTGACAAGTACGATCAATTCGTCCTTGGCGAACCCTGGAGGCGGAGTTCCACCCTTCTTCCCAGCTGTAATCAGCAGATCGACAGCTGCCTCCATGTTGGCAGCGTCTTTCGGAACGCATAAGGTCCAATGCCATCTGGAAGAAGGCCATGCGATACCGATCGGAGTACCATCATCGTTTTTGACGAGCGGGATCTCTTCTTCCATAAAGCGGCCTTCGTATTGGGAGAGATCCTCAAAGATTCCGTTATCCGCAAACCTCCTTATCCAGTATTGGTGAACCATGATTACATTGCTGGGACTACCGGCCCTAGCGCGCACAATGATCCATTCATAAAGGGTACCAGGTGGGTAACAGTCGACATCTAGATCCGGATGCTGCGCTTTAAATTCTTCCCAGGTTTCTTGGGTGCCTTCTACGGCTAAAACCGTAAAGGGTTCAGCTTGCACGGGCAGCCATAGAACCAGCAGCACACACAAACTGAGCAGCCAACCCACAGCGTGTGATCCCAGCTAAAAACGCGTCTTGAACAGGTACATCAAATCACCTCCTAAAGGTGTCCTTCGTGCAAAGGTACATCCAGACAAGCTCCCCTCTCGTCATCCTGGGTGCACTGTAACCACAGCGCACTTCTCGTTTCCTTCCTTTCACTAGTTCTCCTGCAGTCATCCCAATCTCACCTCTCGCTCGCATCCACCACCTGCCCGATGAATAAGATGGTCTCGGTCTCGATGTCGCGGATCAGGAAGATGAAAGGGCGATTGAGTTTCACGGTCGGCACGATGGGCATGGGCATGTCCGCCGCGGTGCTTGCTGCGGCAAAAGTCCCGTTCTCGTCGACCGAGACAACGGTCTGGTGGTACAGATCGCCGAGGAAGAGTTCGCAGGTCAGAGCCATCCCCCGGAAGTTCGCTCTGCCGAGGATGAACGCGTCTTTCATGCCCAAACAGCCCTGCTGTACACACATGCTACCAACTCGAGTCCTGGTCTTCACCCCTAAATCCAATGGTGGTCCTCTAGGTTTTCTTTGGCCATCAGCGGACGCCACGGGGCTAGTCACCTCTCACTCTTGGGATAGGTTTGCAAAGTAATCCGGCCTTTTGAAGCAATGAAAGCCGACTTCTTCGCACTCTTTCTGAGGTCTGACCCAACAACCGAGTGGAATAAGGCATTTCGCACCGCATATGCTCATACATGCAACACATGTAGCTATATCGAACTTGTCTTCGGCGTTGTCAAGGCACTCCTTATATGCTTCACAGCACTTCCTCACACAAGGGCTCAGGAGTCCTACTGCTTTGCATAAGTCATCTTGCCAAGCGCAGTGAACGATCGTTCCATCTGAGAACATGACATCCTTTTGTAAGAAGAATGTATACTCCAATCCATCATCCGAGATCTCGTAACTTTTTGCTAAGGAGGGTTCGATCTCGCCTGTCTCGAGCGAGACAGTGACTAAGCCTCTACTGATTTGATGGAGGACATGCTGTTGCCAGTTAAGATCTTCTGGTGAGTACGTAGTGGCAATCCTCAAAACGTCCCTAGATCCGTCATCGGAAAGGAGCCAGTTACACAGTCCGACAGGAGTATCGAAGACAATTCCTCCGACAGACGGTTGGGCAATGACACAACATGATGAACGTTGCCACAAGGGGATCAAGACAGCACTATCAGCGAGAAGGCGTTGTACTTCTTCATATATCTGCGTTCGCTCGTCACGATCAACAGTTTGCTTTCCTGTATCAAATAGTTCACACAATTGGTGGTAAAGCGCCTGGTCTCTATCTGACACGGCTTGGTTCAAGTAGGTTCCCAACCACTCAGGGTAATCCACCACCCATGCCGAAAGGAACTCGGCTGGATCAATGATCTCAACAGCCCAACCGCGAATGAAGACGCCAAGCTGGCCATCTCTTATTTGCGAGATATACGCTGACCATCCCAACTCTACGAGATTAACCCGTATGACACCGGTTTGTTCAAGCGTGCTCTGCAACACCTGAGCAGTCTCTCTTACCTTGGCTCCGTAGGCCAGAGAATACCCGAGGGTAATGTCGAGGGGGTACGTTGTAGAGTAGCCAGCTTGCATCAATAGCTCCCTGGCTTTCTCTAGATCCAGTTCAGGAAAAACAGCGGTGTGACTCCAAACCCCTATGGGAACCAAAGTATACAAAGGCGCATCGTAGCCAGAAGGAAGTTCACTTAGAAACTCCCTGTCAACGGCATAGGAAATCCCCCTCCTGACCAAGACATCATCAAAAGGGGGGACAGTAACATTAAAGACAAGACTGTAAACAGCGAGACCCGGACCCTGCAGCGCCGTGAACCCCTGCTCCTCCAGTCGGGAGACATCCTCTGGACGGAATTTGCCGCAAGCAACATTGGCCTCTCCACTCTCCAGCGCTAAAAGGGCAACCGCGGGTTCGCTGAAGTAATCCTCTATCACCTTGGGAGTCTTAGGTGGTTCGCCCCAATAATCGGCAAACACTTGGTAGACTAACTGCCCTTGCGGAGTATCGGACTCGATACCGTAAGGCCCCGGTCCAATAAGAAGAGGAGCGTTCGCAAGCCTTGCCAAGAAAGTGGCATCAGGCTCCTCAAGTTCGAACCGCAAAATATAGGTATCTATACAGCATCTATCAGTCTTAGACCAGGCGTTACCCGTAGTACAAGCAAGGCCTAGGAACAATAAAACGCCGATAAACAACTTCAGATTACCATTAAACTTCATTTGCAACACCTCCTGATAGTTTCAAATATTCACCGTTAGAAGATTAGCCATGGTGTTGATATTTCATCGACCTTCTCCATACTTTATACTTAGAATCAGATCTTGTTTCTTGACTTTTCTGCGTCTGGTACGTTTCCCGAGTGCTGCGCCGTCACCATCCTGCAGGGTAAGATCCTCTGTACCGTCCTGAATGTACGCGCTCTACCCACCTCCTTTTGCTCAATCGCATCGACAATCTGTGGGGTCAAAAGCTTGCTTTCTGACCTTCTGCTCCTGTTATCAATTCCGGTAGCCATGGGCATCTCTAGTATCACCCCGCACTCGGATCCATCACCTGCCCGATGAACAAGATGATCCCGGTTTCG
>CBDVBK010000104.1:0-7733 GCA_965372215.1 uncultured bacterium
GAGAATATAGTACAAAACTATATGATACGAAAGGTTAAGCTGTACAGTGTACTAGAGTCTTGAAGCGTTTTCTCTTTTCTTGTGAGCTTGATATCTGATCCAGGGCAAGGATCAGAGTGTTTGAATCGAAGCGACCGGATGGAAGGCGACACAGCGTACTACAGGAAGTATTTCACGAATGTTGACAGAACTTTCAATTTTATATATACTAAATATGGATAGGGGGCTTCATTGTTATGCGTTTACTAATATGCTTTAGTCTTGTTCTTGCAATTTTCTCAACTGTAGTCGGGTTCTATGACGATTTTTCTGATAATGATATAAGTGACTGGCAAGTTTCCTGCCTCATCGGTAAATGGGTTGCTTTTGATTCCATGGCTCATGCTTTTCGTACTGCCAATTGTGCAGCATTGCTGGCTCCTGAATATGTAGAGTTTGAGGATTGCATCGTAACTACGAGAACTCAAGCTATTCACGTTTGCGGAGTTGCAGCTCGCATGTATGATCCGAATAACGGTGTATGTGCTTATGTATCACCGGATCATGATGTAGCAAGGATTCGCCGAATATACAACGGAGATGTCAGTACCAAATACAATTCCATATACTACAATTTCCCATCAAATGTATGGTACGATCTTACATTTACCTGCAGGGGAGATAGTCTGATTTTCCTTATTGAAGTTCCGTCAACCGAACAGCAATGGGAATTTTCAGCAATTGACCCATCTCCTGCTTCTGGACGTGTAGGTTTGATGACAGGAGGCGAGTATCACGCTTACTGGGATTGGTTTCAAGCGATTCCAGAAGTTGGAGTTGCTGAAGATACGAATCCAGGTTGTGATGAGTTCAGTGTTTACGTTGTACCCAATCCGTTCCACTCAATTATAACATTCAATTTGTCTGGAATATCTGATGATGTAACATTACTCATCTATGATGTATCCGGGCATCCTGTGAGAAGTATTGAAGCAGTATACCAGGGTATAAATTCATCTGTAGTGGTATGGGACGGAGTTGATGATTCCGGAAATCACGTTCCATCCGGTGCTTACTTCGTGAAACTCAATCATGTTGGAAGCAGCTCCGGTTCTCTCAGGATTATTAAATTGGATTAGCAGATCGGTGATTCTATATATCAGAGTTTTCTAATTTCCTTTTTGAGCTTCCTTACTGATTTTCTCTCCAGTTCGTTTCCTTATACTGTAGTGTGATAAGGAAGACATCTTCAGAAACATTTCCCCCAGGAGACCCAGGGATATGAACTGGAATCCAACAACTAGAAGCAGAACTCCCAGTAAAAGGAGTGGTCTGTTTCCGATGGATTCGCCAGAGAACCACAGAACTGTCATATAAGCGGAGATACAGAATCCGATAAGTGTAAGGAAGGTTCCGATTCCACCGAAAAAATGAAGGGGGCGATATGAGTACCTGTGCAGGAATAGAACCGTCAGAAGATCGGAGTAACCCCTGAAGAAACGAGCCATTCCATATTTCGTCTTTCCGTATTTCCTGGGTCGGTGATGCACCACTTTCTCTCCAATTGAAAAACCCTGTTGAGCCGCAAGAACAGGAGTATATCGATGCATTTCTCCATACAGCTCCAGATTCTTCACTACATTTCTGGTGTATACTTTCAGACCGCAGTTAAAATCATGCAGTTTAACACCTGTTGTTAGTCTTACGGTGAAATTGAAAAGTTTTGAGGGGAGAGTTTTGCCTGTCGGGTCCTTGCGATCTCTTTTCCATCCGCTGACCATATCGAAGCCGTCCTTCTCCATGAGTTGAATCATTGCGGTGATTTCAGATGGATCATCCTGTAGATCTGCATCGAGTGTGGCCACGTACTTTCCTCTGGATTCCTGAAATCCAGCAGCGAGAGCTGCAGCTTTTCCCTGATTGCAGCTGAGACTCAGACCTGAAACGGGGTATTCCAGGGAGAGCTGTTTGATGTTCTCCCAGGTAAGGTCAGTGCTTCCATCATCCACAATGATGATTTCATGAGGAATATCTGCGAAGTGAGCTGTTATTTCTCCAACAAGCTCTATGATACTATCTTCTTCATTGAATGCCGGTATTACGATAGAAACTTCAGGTATTATCTTCTCTATCCTGCTATCCATCATCTGATACTCCTTCTTCCTGCTTGAAATTATCTGCAAGTATTTCATCAGAATATGATAAAAGCTCCGGTTCCGGGCTATTATTTCTGATTATGCAGTATGTGAACCTTGTGAGCCAGTCTCCAAGAGAAACATAGATGCCGTTCTTCATGTGGATAATACTGTCCAGATGTGTGTGACCGGTTATCACGATATCAATATCCTCCTCGAATCTGTCCTGCACCCATTTTTCAATTCCAGGAGGTATTGAATCCAGGTCCCGGTGAAGAATCCTCTTGCTGGTATCCGAGAAAATACGGGCAAAATACGTTGCGATATCAGGGTGGATGAGACTGAAGAGAAATTTGCTCAGACCGGATCGAAGCACCGGTTTCATTATCTTGTATCCAGTATCTCCAGGGCCAAGTCCATCTCCATGAGCAAGCAGTACATTCCTGCCGTTGATATTTCTTTCCAGATAATCCCCGTAATGGATTGAAGCACCAGTTGCCCGTGAGAAGTGTTCAGATACCCAGAAATCATGGTTACCCGGCGCGAAATTGACATCCCATCCTGAATCGGAAAGCCTTCTGATAGCTGATAATATTCTGTCATATCCGGAGGGGATAACACTGCGGTATTCGAACCAGAAATCGAAAAGATCTCCTAATATCCAGAGCTGTCCTGGATCATGATTCAGCAGAAGAGAAGATAGAAAATTGATGAATTTATCCCGACCAGGATGTTCTTCCGGTTCAGGGAACATGTGTACATCACTTAAAAAGAAATAGTCCATTAAATACCTGTCTGAAGTTTCTCAAGAAGCCTTAATGGAGCTCCAAATCCTTCTTCGGTAAGGAGATCACCCTCAGGAGTATAAAGAACAGTTACTGGAAGAATAGACTCTTCGAATACTTCCGTGAAAGAGGAATCCGCAATGTAAACAGGAAGGGAAATCTCCAGGTTGTTTACAATCCTCTGGGCATGATTCCTGGATTCCTGATCAGGCTGTACAGGCAGTACAAGAATTGTTGAATCGACTGATGACAGGAAAAGCAGATCTTCTTCCATTGCCTCATACTTTTCCAGCGGCAGCCAGTAGTAAAGCAAAACAGGAGTACTGTCTGGAACTGATACCGTATCTCCCGCAGGCTCCATCACGTAACCGGGCAAAACCACCGTAACTGGTTCGCATGGTTCTATATATTCTGTCTGAGAAGCACTGTTTCCATCCGAATCACACCCATTGAATGTGATGGCAATGGAAAATGCAATAATAAGTAACACAGAAAATTTCATGTTCTCGTCTTTCCGGTGACAGGCATAATAGTACTCAGGGAAACCCGGTCAATATCGTCTGGATCAATCCTTACTAATAACTGAAAAGAGTCGTGCCGGCCAGGATCCATTTGAACCATCATGCATGAGTACATAAACTTTCCCCTCATCAAAAGCGGTTTCAAAAGAATGAGTGGAAGTATTCCGAGGCATGATAGAGGGAATGCTTATCTGGGAAGTTATTATAACCATGACAGCACCTGAAGCTGCATCTCTTACTGTTGTCAGATGGTAAGGGAAATATTCATGTGAACCGAATGCAACAGTTCCTGGTGCCGGGAGCTGTGAATTGAAGAAAGTATTGTCCCCCATCCAGAGCGCGTCTCTCTCTGAAACCTCCGCAGCCAGAACTGCGATTTCATCAAGTCTGACAATTGTTGCTGCAGGTTTCCTGAACAGAACAGGTATTACGGAAAGGAGAAGACCAGCGATGAATATGGCAGGAAGTTCAGATTTTCTCATAACTGTGGCAGCCTTCTGATAATCAGATATCCAGAAGAATCCGGGAAACAGCTGTTTGAAGCTCGGGAGGGGTTTCATACTGCATATAATCCCTTACTGCAGTCTGAAGAAGTAGAGTCTGGGTGAACAGCGCACGGCAGGAACCACAGTCTTCCAGATGATTCATCAGAGGTTCATGATGTTCCGGAGCTAATTCACCGGAGATGTAGTCATGCATATGAAAGTGAGCATCCTCACAAGTCATATTATATTCCCTCCTTCGCAATGTTTTTCCACTCCGCAAGCAAGTGCCGTAGAATGTTTCTACCCCTGTGAATTCTGGATCTTACAGTGCCAATTGGAATATCAAGAATTGAAGCAATCTCCGAGTATGAAAACCCCTGAACATCGCATAGTACAACCGTATCCTTGAATTCCTTTGGTAAATTGTCTATTGCTTCTCTGATATCCTCTTTCAGAAGATCATCAAGCATTTGCACACTCGGATCCGGGCCGAGTTTTCTAAGCTCAGAAATGTTCTTTCGAGAAAGTTCTTCAATCCACTCACCTGCTAATCCTACAGGTTTTCTGTTTTTTGATCTCATCTTGTTCAAAAATGTATTTCTCATAATTGTAAACAACCATGCACCTGCATTTGTTCCCAGGGAGTATTGCTTTTCATATTTCAGAGCACTGACATATGTATCCTGTACGAGGTCTGAGGCATCATCAGCGTTCCTGCACAGATGCATCGCGTACCCGTAGAGTCTGTCAAGATGATTGAGTATCTCCCGTTCGAATATCTGTTTCTGATCGCTTGTCATATTACTCCAGAGTTATCATGCAATCCGTTTAGTATATACTAGCGAAGGAACCAGAGATATGGCAAGAGGTTATGCGTATACACAACATGTTGTGGTGCCCCCTTGCCAAAAGCACAAAATATTGATAGTCTACGCTTGACGTAAAAACAATCCTTTGATTAGGACATTTATTACGCCCTCGTTTTATTGAGGGCTTCGATTCGTTGTTATAGATGATAATTCGTAGTATCTGTGAATGAGAGCCCCGCAAGGGGACAGGAGGGTGTCTTTGGACGAGTTACGTCTTCAGCAGGATCTTTTTTCAGGGGCAGGAACTGATACAGAAGAGACCTCTGCTGAACAGAATACTACATCTAATACCCATGATTTGATTCAACCTGAATTTACTGCTAACGCAATCATAGTCCTTGAAAAACGCTATCTTAACAGATCAGTTACCGGGGAGATTCTGGAAACCCCCGGAGAGATGCTCTGGAGAGTTGCTTCCACTGTTGCTGCAGCTGAAGAGAAGTTCAATAATGATGTCGAACAAAGGGCAATATCATTTTATAATATGATGGCAGGAAAAGAATTTCTTCCAAATTCTCCAACTCTCATGAACGCTGGCACACCTCTTGGTCAGCTATCAGCCTGTTTTGTCCTTCCTGTAGAGGACAGCATGGAGAGTATCTTCACCGCAGTAAAGAATACTGCTCTGATACACAAGAGCGGTGGAGGAACCGGCTTTTCATTTTCAAGAGTACGTCCTGCAAACGATACTGTAATGTCTACCAAAGGTGTTTCGAGCGGCCCATTATCCTTTATGACTGTTTTTGATCAGGCTACGGAAACAGTAAAACAGGGCGGTGTCCGACGGGGTGCTAATATGGCTGTTTTGCGGGTAGATCATCCTGACATTGATGAGTTTATCAATATCAAACGAGACATGAAGAAACTGAACAATTTCAATCTTTCCGTAGCTGCTACAGATAAATTCATGAATGCTGTTGAAAGGAAAACGAATTACGATCTTGTAAATCCCAGAGAAAGTAATACTGTCGGAAGCAGAGAAGCCATAGAAATATTCAATGCAATTGTAGATTCAGCGTGGAATTCCGGAGAACCTGGAATCATCTTCATTGATCGAATGAATGATGCAAATCCAACACCGCATATTGCTGATATTGAGGCAACGAATCCCTGTGGTGAGCAGCCTCTTCTTCCGTACGAAGCATGCAATCTGGGTTCAGTGAACGTTTCTTTAATGACGGAACAGAGAGATGATGGAATCCAGGCAATGAACTGGACAAAGCTTGAGAAAACCGTTGTGAATGCAGTAAGGTTTCTTGATGATGTTATTGAAGTGAATAAGTATCCACTTCCGGAAATAGCGGAGATGGTTGCTGGAAATAGAAAAATCGGACTTGGAGTAATGGGCTTTGCTGATCTTCTGTTCAAGCTGGGGATGCCTTACGATTCAGAAGAAGCTCTTCTATTCGCTGAGGATCTGATGAGTTTCATTGCCGAGAAGGGCAGGAAAGCCAGTATTGATCTGGCAGAGGAACGGGGACCTTTTCCGAATTTCAAGGGTAGCGTATACGATGAAAAACATCAGTCTCCGATCCGGAATGCTACTGTAACAACAATAGCTCCTACTGGTTCCATAAGTATTCTTGCTGGATGTTCAGGAGGAATTGAGCCGGTATTTGCACTGTCATTCACCAGGCGTAATCTTCTTGACGAGAATGA
Organism: uncultured bacterium; assembly: GCA_965372215.1. Taxonomy (GTDB): domain Bacteria; phylum Fermentibacterota; class Fermentibacteria; order Fermentibacterales; family JCC-6; genus Aegiribacteria. The sequence goes on from CBDVBK010000104.1 coordinate 6,434, forward strand.
TGAGCTGCATGAAGTTGTTCCCGAATTTGCAATAGTAGCCGAAGAGAGGGGATTTGCCTCACAAGAAATAATGAGTCGGGTGGCTGAAAGAGGCTCGTGTCAGGGGATAAATGAAATTCCGATCGACGTCCAGAGAGTGTTTAGTACATCCCATGACATTTCTCCTGCTTACCATGTCCGAATGCAGGCTGCTTTCCAGAAGTACACTGATAACGCTGTTTCAAAAACTGTGAATTTACCTGAGGATGCTACTCGTGAGGATGTAGCGGAAGTATTCAAGCTATCCAGACGACTTGGCTGCAAGGGCGTTACTGTATACCGTGACAAGAGTAGAAACAAGCAGGTTCTCAATCTGGACAGTTCCCAGACAGAAGATCAGATAAAGGACATCCCGCTCCCTGCGCTTCCGATAGGTCCACGAGACAGGGGAGATGTTACATCCGGTATTACACGGAGAATCCGGACCGGTTGCGGCAACCTTTACGTAACCATTAATATGGACTCGGATGGACCTGTGGAGATATTCTCTCAGATGGGCAAGGCCGGAGGATGTGCAGCGAGTCAATCGGAAGCTATCAGCAGACTTGTTTCGCTTGCACTGCGGTCGAATATCAAACCTGACGCAATTGTCAAAGAACTGAAAGGGATAAGCTGTCACCGGATTGTCTGGCAGAGTGGAAATAGAATACTCTCATGCGCTGACGCAATTGGTCAGACTATCGAATGGTATCTCGAAGAAAACAATGATTCATTTTCGGGAAAGACATTTGACACGATTCAATCGCTTGAACCTGTGGAGAACACGGAGAAACAACCTGAAAATACTGTCTCTGAACACGATGGTGAAGTAGTCGAAAACCTTGCAGGGGCCTGTCCGACATGTGGAGGCCCGCTCAAGTATGAATCTGGATGTGTTTCCTGTGCTCTGAATTGCGGCTACTCTGAGTGCGGCTGATCAGTGTTTTGAACTTCCCAAATTGACATACTGAATTTATTTGATCTTGCATTTCAAAGGTCTTTTTTATTAGACTTGCCTTTCGTGAGCAACCAGAGTTACAGTTCGGAGAGGATGAAACCATTGGAAAAAACAATCAGGGATATTGAGAAGGGTACCGACCTGGTACGAGTAGAACTATCGGAGTTTAAAGGAAATCAGTACATTGGAGCCAGAATTTACTATATGGATGACAAAGGCGACTGGAAGCCCACTCGTAAGGGCATCACATTGACGCCTGAACTGATGGAGCAGGTTCGGGACGCGCTAAGTGAAGCTCTTGAAGAGGTTGAAGCCAAATAATTT
>CBDVBK010000105.1:0-7716 GCA_965372215.1 uncultured bacterium
GTTTCGGAGCGGAGTATGGTAACGCGCAGTCCGGTATCATCAACATCATCACCCGCGAGGGTGGAGGGGCTTACACCGGTGAGATAACTGGCAGCGGTAACAACTGGGAAGCTCTTGGTCTTGCCAGCGACTGGCACTGGGGCGGTGTTGACCCGGCACATCCGAATGAAGGATGGAGTTGGAGCAACATAGGACCATTCGCAGAAGCATTTCTCAATGCCGAAGTTGCAATTGGCGGACCTGAACCCTTAACCAGTTATCTTCTACCTGCTATCGGTGTTCAGGTTCCAGGGGAAATGCGAATCTTCCTTTCCGGAGAATGGGAACAGATAGGTGGAGGCGAGAACGGAAGGTACGGTTACGGATTCAACGACTGGAGGGAATCCTACATTGGCAACGTGAAGCTTACCTACAAACCCAACCCCAGAACCAAGATAAATCTTACCGGTTACTACATGGATAGAACCGCCGGGGTGAGCCAATGGGCTTGGAGCAGATTTGAAGTACCATATATCGACACATTCCCTGAATCTGAATATTATGGCGATACTCTCGCCTGGGGAAGAGATATTCTTTATGCTCTTCCGATAAGATTCTGGGAGAACTACAGTGTCGGTGTCGGCGTTACCCAGACATTGAGTGACGCGACCTTCATGGAAATAAAATTGAATCAGTATCAGGCTTATTACCACTACAAGATCAGAAACGATCCAGACGACACTACCTACACTACCGAATGGCTTGGAGAAGACTTCTCCTGGGACGACTGGCTGGATTATACTCCAGACAGATATCTGGATTTTGATGCTTTCTACAGGGCCGGCGCAAGCCGCTACGCCTGGACTGAGACCAGAAGCACTACATCAACGTTCAGAACTGATATCGTAAGCCAGATCAACCAGCAGCATCAGCTTAAGGCCGGTGTTGAAGCGAAGTACTACGATATCTTTGATTCATACGTAGACACTGCCTCAGGCGGCAATATCTACATGAACCGCTATCATGTTTTCCCAAACTCCGGCTCTGCTTACATTCAGGATAAGATGGAGTACAGGGGAATGATCGTTAACGCCGGTCTCCGCTTCGATTACTTCGATCCGAACTTCGATGAGTATCCCGCGGACCCGACAAATCCTGTAGAACCGGGAACCAATCCTGATGATCCAAATCATATCATCAATCCGATAACCGTTCCGGTGAAATACCACCTCAGTCCCAGAGTCGGATTCTCACACCCGATCACCGAGCGTGATGTTCTTCACTTCACATACGGTCATTACTTCCAGACTCCAGCCTTTGACATGATGTACAACGGATCAGACTTTGATCTCGCAGGTGCATATCCGATGGTTGGAAACGTAGATCTTGCCCCGGAGGAGACAATCTCCTATGAGGTGGGAGTGAAGCATCAGTTCGATGACATCACCATGATTGACGTAACCGGCTACTACAAGGACATTACCAACCAGGTTGACATGCAGAATAATTACTACAACGCGCTTGATTCGTATGATCTTTATATCAACGGTGATTACGGAAATGTCAGAGGAGTTGAGCTAAACCTTACGAGACGTCCCAGCGATTTCTGGTCCGGCAGTGCCAACTACACATATTCAGTCGCCATGGGCAAAAGCTCAAGTGCAAGACAGAATTATGATTACGTCTGGGCAGGCTGGGTCATTCCCAAGAAGGAATCCTATCTTAGCTGGGATCAGAGACATGCTATCAATCTGGAAGCAGATTTCCGCATTCCCCAGGGTGAAGGTCCCAGAATCGGGAATACTACGTTCCTTGAGGGATTTGGCGTGCACGTTTTCTGGGACGCCGGCAGCGGATTCCCATACAGTGAATCCAATCAGGGTACTGCGATGCCGGAGATCAATGGAAGCAGATATCCCTGGACGATGTCGACCACTCTGAAGGTAAACAAGACGTTCTGGATTGGCTCCCTTACACTTGATGCATGGTGCCAGGTCAAAAACCTTTTCGGCAGGCAGAATACCAATAGTATTTCTAGTGTTGCATGGTACGATGCTGACCAGGATGGAGACGGAGAACCCGATCACGATCCGACGGGTAGTATGGGCAATCCCTACGTATTCAGCAGACCACGGATGATCATGTTCGGTCTTGGATTTGAATGGTAGACTGAATTCTTCCGTTCAGACCTGGGATTGATCCCCGGGATCTGAATGTAAAGAAGGAGTGATATTAGATGCGAAAATTCCTGCTTCTGTTCCTCGTTCTGACCGCTCTTGTATGGGCGCAGGCCGAGGAACCCGGTCCCCAGGAAACCGCAGATCAGGAAATAGCTGCGGATATTGAGGAAGAACAGACTGAATCGGCGGATGAAAACATCCCTGTGGGTGAGGAAGTAGAAAGAGCTCAAAGCGCAAGTATGGATCTTAAAGATCTGTTCATTGCAGGTGGAAACTTCATGTATCCGCTTCTGCTTTCTCTGCTGATCGGTATCGCGGTAACTGTCGAAAGGTTTATTACCTACGGCAAACTGAAGATAGATGTCGGCTCATTCCTTGAGAAACTCGGCGGATTCATCCGCAAAGGAGACGTTAAGGGAGCCGAAGAACTTTGCGAGCGTACGAGCGGCCCTGTAGCATCCATTCTGCACGCAGGATTGCTCCGTCATGACAAAGGTCTTGAAGCCGTTGAAAAAGCGGTGGAAAGCTCTGGCGGAATTGAGATGGCTTACCTTGAAAAAGGAATAGTCGTACTTGCTTCCGTTTCAAGTATTGCCCCGATGCTGGGCTTCCTTGGAACAGTTTCAGGTATGATAAAAGCTTTCGGTGAAATAGCCGCCGCTAAAAACGTTGAAGCAAGCCTGGTCGCCGGTGGTATTCAGGAAGCCCTGATAACTACCGCAACCGGACTTGTTATAGCAATTCCAATCCAGATGTCTCATAACTACTTCATATCCAGGATTGGCAAATTCGTGGTCGATATGGAAGAAGCCAGCATATTCCTTGTGGATACGCTGTCTGAGATGGAGCACCTGAAGCAGCTTTAAGGAGCATGGATGCGGATACGTAACAGACCGAGAGCAAGCGGGGCAATCCCCGACGCCTCAATGTCCGATATTGCGTTCCTGCTGTTGATCTTCTTCCTGGTCACAACGACCTTCGAAGTCCAGAAAGGCATCTCATACAAACTTCCCAAGAAGCCTGATGAGCAGACTGAAGAGGTTGTGATTGACGAGACGAACAGGCTTGTCATGACTGTCAAGCAGTGGGGAGCCCATGAGTACGTGGCCCTGATTGATCAGGCGCCACCTGATGGTCCGCTGCAAAGGGCCAGAGCCGGGGAGGATGTAAGCCTCCAGGACACTACTCTGCATAGTGGTATAAGGATTCTTGCCGCGGACAGAGCTGAAGAACTGTCAGCATGTCTGGACAGACTCCTGAATAATCTGGAAGTGGCAAAGGGAGTTCCATCAGGAACGTTCAGTTCCCTGGAAACAGCTATTGCCTCGGAGAATCTTGTTCCCATTGTCCGGCCCGGTATTATCCGGACCTATCTGGGCAGTGCAATTCCTCTGGAGGATAACCCCGTGTTCGGAGAGGTTGCCTTCGGAGATACACTTGTCCTGTCTGACATCAGGCAGGGGGATATTGCATCCGTGGTAAGGGAAAGCGAACTTGTAGTGATCCTCAAATTCTTCCCCGACTGTGATTATGAGGGTATGGTAAAAGCCCTTGATGTTCTGCGCATGAATGGTGTCAGCAGGACCGGTATCACAATCCAGGAAAGACTGGGAGGTGGAGCATAATGAAGTTCAAAAGCAGAATGAAAGTAGGAAGTACTATCTTTACCGGAACGATGGCTGACATCGTTTTTCTGCTGCTCGTTTTTTTCATGGCCACTACCCTGTTCAAGGAAGAAGGAGGACTGAGAGTCCGCTTCCCCCAGGCACACCCGCAGGTAATGAGTGAGCTTGGGAAGCAATTCCTGACCGTGACCGTATGGGTCAAACAGGTCGAACCCGGGAACGATGACAGTGAACTCATAGCCAGAATCGGTGATTACGACATGCCTCTGCCTCAGGTTGCTGAACAACTCAGAAGGCTGAGTAACAAGTTCTGGCGCGAGCAGAACAAAGAACTTGATGTTGTTGTGCTCAATATCGATTCAAGGGTTCCGATGGAAAATATGGTAAGTCTTTTTAGCTCCATGCGGTTTGAAGAGCTTTACAGCATTCAGTTCAATGCTGAAGAGCTCGGACTGTACAATTGAAGGAGGGATGATGTCTGAGAGCAGAACTAAATTCGGGCACCCTTCCCTGAACTTCGAATTGGGAGTAGTTATTGGGCTTGCCATCCTTATAATGTTCTTCGAGTTCCTCCCGGCAAGCGAGCTGGGAAGGCTTTCAACTCGAACCTCTGATTCCGACATGGAAGCGGTTGAAACAGACATCGCGTTTGATGATACCGTGGAGGAACAGGAAGAGGAAGTAGAGGAAGAACAGGAAGAGATCGAGCAGGAAACAGAAGAAATGGTAGAGGAAATTAATCAGGATATAACGTTGTCTCTGGATGAGGATACGGAAGGACTCGAAACAGTCGAAACGATTAGTCAGGGCGATGAGCTTAGTGGGAGTCAGTCAGAGGAAATGGGACCGCCAAGGTTCATGCCCGTAGAGGTACTTCCTGTCTGCACCTACCAGCCCCGCCCGGATTATCCGTCAATGGCTGCCCAGGCCGGAGTGGAGGGAACAGTCACTCTGTGGGTATATGTAGCGGCCAACGGTTCCGTTTCGGATGTGAGACTATACAATTCAAGCGGGGTTAACTCGCTGGATCAAGCAGCTCTGTCAGCGGCCTGGAATACATCCTGGACACCTGCTCAGAACAACGGTATCCCGGTAGGTGTATGGACAACACTTACTGTCAATTTCACTCTTACGGATTAGAGAAGTGTTAAATATGAAAATGGTAATAATAACAGCAATCGCGAAGCATACCAGGTTGGAAATAAGGTTCCATCATGCAACGCGAAATGTGAATTGGAGGTGAATGAGAGTATGAGGAACTCCAGGTACACTCGCGGGTTCCTGGTACTCACGGTGCTTGCAGTGTTCACACTGTCAGGTGCCGGCATTGCTAGTAGGGATGTGCAGGGAATTGATATAATGCGGGGCGGCGAGACTGACGACCGTCCACCCGCTGTGTGGATACTGCACAACCTGAGCAACGTTTGGAGTGCCTTTGTTAATATCGGACTGACCGGAGATTACCGGCCCGTCTATCCATCTATGGAATGGCCCGGAGGAGAGGGTAGCTACTATCTTTTTGAGGGTGACTTCTGGTCCTGTGTGTATGGTCCGGTTACTCCCGCTGGTGTAGCCAGAAAATACGCAAGCGTTCCCGACGCTTCATCTTCATGGGAATTACGACCGAGTGAAGGATTCCCGGCTGAGAAGCTGAGTCCGGGGCCGATCGCGTTGGAGGAAACACACTACGGCTATGATGACTGGGACCCCGCTTACAACCCAGATCCCTACGGAATGGGGGTCTATCAGGAGAACTACGGATGGGGTACGCCAGCTTATAATAACTTCATTGTTAGTAACCACATAATAACTCACCACTCCGAGCATGGTAATCCAGGTGAACAGCTTGAGGCTTTCATAGTAGCTATAAGGGCCGACTGTGACGTTGCCACTGTGGATGTCACCGATTGTCATATAGACGATCTTGTTTATTACGACGGTCATGCTATATGGTGTAACGATCCCGAGGCGGAATTCGAGTACCTTTTCGATGGCGGAATCACAGCCAGCGAGCAGGACATATACACCTACCAGCAAAATCCTGACAACGCCATGGATCCCGATGATCCAAATAACATCTGGTATTACTACAATTATACCATGCCGGATTACGGTCCCGACGGTATTCCGGACAATGATGTGGATGAGAACGGCGTCAGCGATCACTTCACGATCCTTTTCAGGACAGTTGGCGCGGACACCATCTGGACCGTAAACGAAGCTGGTCTGGACATGTTCAGCAACGGTATGCCGGAGAACCACTGGATGCATACGGTTGGCGATACGGTCTACCATGTCGTTCCCCGGAACATGAGCTACATCTGGGATGGTGACAGCCCCGGCTCCAGTGTCGATGACAGCGGAGAACCTACAATAAATCCTCCGTGCAACGGTTTCATTGGCTGGAGACTTCTTGATTTCTGGATCAAAAAGGCTGATGGGACTATCGAACGTCCCATTGACGTCTACGGTTATCCTATTCCCATTTCCCACTCATGGTGGAACTGGCATAGCGATCCGGGTACAGATACGGAGAAGTACAACTACATGTGGGGTCAGAACCCTGACCTGAACGGTCAGGACAGTGGACCTCTGTACCTCCTTGACTGGGTTGGAAACGAAAGGGCACCTGAGGCCATAACACCGCTTAATCCAGGACCTTTCCCCATTGTATACGATAACCCGATTGCTCTTGATTATCCTGTATTTGACTACAGGTTCCTCTTAAGCGCAGGACCTGTTGATCTGTGTGATGGCGACAGTCTTCATGTCATTGGTGGATGGCTTGTTGGACTGGGTCTGGCTGGTGCACGTGAAGTAGCGGACAATATGCTGGACGCTTATTATCGTGATGGAGGCTGGGGAGTACCCGAGCTTCCACCTACTCCTATTCTTTTCTACGAAGCCGGCAACGGTCAGGTGAAACTCGAATGGGGCGCGAACGCTGAATCTTACGCAGGTCTTGCCGGATATAACATCTATAGAGCAACCTTCGAACCGGCTAACTGGGTTCTTGCTGAATCAACTGAACCAGGTATTTTTTCATACACAGATACCGGTGTGACAAACGGATTTCCCTACTTCTACATAGTCTGCGCTTACGACGAAGAAACAGGTGTGGAAAGCACCAAGTCGAACTACAAGCAGAGCATTGAGGGAACTCCTCTTCCAGTGGTACCGGTTTCAACTGCAGATGCCAACTGGAAAGAGAATGTGCAGGTTGTGCCGAACCCTTACAGAGGTTCAGCAGCATGGGAGCAGACTTATTTCGATAAGATAGCTTTCACGCATCTGCCTGCCATGTGTAACATTCATATCTATACACTTGCCGGTGATCACGTGATCACCCTTGAACATCGCAGCTGGAGTGGAAACGAAGGCACGGCGTTCTGGGATCTGCTCAGCAGAAATGATCAAGAAGTCATGTCCGGTCTTTACATTTTCCGTGTTGAGACCGAAGAGGACTTTGTAATCGGCAAATTTGCCATCATTAAGTAGGAGAGGAGTGACCATGAAGTATACAGGTATAATCCTGACCGTAGCGGTCGCCGTTTTCCTGCTGTTCCCGACTTTTGCCGAGGCATCGTCCTTTGCCAAGGTCGGGACTGCCGGCGCTCAATTCCTGAAACTGGGACTGGGTGCTCGCGGAACCGCGATGGGTGGAGCGTTTATCGCTACCGCTGACGATCCCAGTGCTGCATTCTGGAATCCGGCCTGTCTCGTGAGAGTACCCGGAATACAGGTGCAGTTCACTGGTACGCAGTGGTATGGAGATATTCTTTACGGTGGTTGTGTTGTAACAAAGGAGTTCAGCGGAATAGGAACTTTCGCTGTTCAATTTGCGATGCTGCAGTCCGGTGATATGGACGTAACCACTGTTGAACAACCCGAAGGAACGGGAGAGACTTTCTCATGCACTGATATGGTTGCAG
>CBDVBK010000106.1:0-7478 GCA_965372215.1 uncultured bacterium
CGTTGAAACCCTTGTTGATGAGGTTGTTCCCGCAGGTATGTACTCCGAATACTTCGATAGTTCCGGCCTCTGCTCAGGTATGTACCTTATAAGACTGGTCGCAGGTGAACATGCCGCTTCCAGGAGATGTATCATCATCAGGGATGATTAGTCATAATATAGAATCAGTTTACTCTCCTGTATACTCAAAACCAGAACTGAATTGCGCAAGAAGTGAGCTTAATCCAGTAAAAGTGTTCGAATATTGTCTAGTGTGGCCCGCCAGAAGCCCAAACAGTGCCACCCACTGTTAAAAACGACATGACAAAGAGTGCCACCCACTGTTAAAAGCGACATGAAGTCAGGCTGGGTATCTTGTCATCTGGCGATACTGAAGGCTCCATACGTATGGTAGCAGCAATGTTTCAGACAGGTACACCAGATCTCTTCCCGGTCCGGTATTGTAATCATGTCGTAGATATCTATATCATTCATTCCTTCTTCGTAGAGTACATAGCCCGGACTGGTCAGGTTCTCTGTGTTGTAAACCGTCACCGGTTCAAAATTGGTGTACAGATAAGCGAAAACGGTATCCTGTGCCTCCACCAGTGTGGCTGCATCGTTGGATGGAAGAACAATGGAATACAGTGTCGCAAGGCTGAAGGGGTCGCAGCGATAGAAAGTACCGCTATTTGAGACAAAGCACAACTCCCCGTTCGAGGAAGCAAGAATTTGCTGATTTCCGACATTAACAGAGCTGAAGGCTGTAATCTCAAGCGTGACCGGATCCACCCTCCTCAAGCCACCACCCGTTCCCCAGATGTAGGCTCCGAAACCCTCTATCACCTGTCCGGAGGAGAAAGAATAACTGAGTGTGTCCACGAATACCATCGCTGACAGGTCCAGAACAAGAGAGCTGGCGCTGCCGAGGGGATGAAGAAGCGCAATTCCGCTGTAGGGAAAGGCCAGCATCCCGCTGCATTCGAAGTCCACCTGCAGACTGTTTAAAAGCTCAAGCGAATAATCGTCAAAAAGTTCAAGGGAATAGGCCCTGCTTTCGATCGATCGTGAGACCAGCAGCGCGTTCTCACCGGGCTCATGCACGAAATCATGGATCTCATCAGACCAGCAGCCGTTCTTGTTAGAGGCATTATCTGTATTCATCCGCCTTATATAGGAATAGACGAAATATGGATACTGATTTTCAATGCGCTCCACGAAGTAGATACACTCCCCATCCCAGGATGGTGTGAGCGTTTCATCTATTATCCAGTAGCTACTGAAATTGTTGGGTCCATCCCAGTACATGTTCACATACCATGGTAAAGCATAACCGGATGTGTAGGTCAGCATGTTGCTCCTGGCGCTGAGATCCTGAGTATCAGTAGTAGTCACCTGGTAGTATCTGGGCATATACGTCGGTAGTACCGAATCCAGGAATGTGGTATCCTGCTTTGTGCTGAATATCCCCAGCGTGTCACCATGTAGTGATCCGCTGTACTGTCGTCTTACAAGTGTGTAATACGAGAAATCATCATCCGGACAGATAGTCCAGTTGAGGGCGCAGCGCCCCATTGGTAAATCAACCGCGGAGATCTGCGATGGCGTTGGCAGCTGTGACAAAGGAGTGATTATGCTTCCCTCATCGCTCCAGAGTACTAAAGAATCGGAGCGGACAGCGCTTACCGCATAGTAATATGTGGTTGCCCACTGCAAGTCGGAATCCGCAAGGAGCGTGTCAGTGGTAGTTCCGACAATTCTGACGTTAGTGCCGCCGGAAGATATTCCAGGTTCGGTGGACCTGTGCAGGGAGTAGCTCAGTACAGTCTGATCCGCTGGAGAATTCCAGGTTACCGTTACCTCGCAGCAGGGCTGGCCTTTATCTGATTCTCGCTCTCTATCAGGTCGGCACCTGACAGAAATCCGCTGCCCTTTGCTGCCTGTGGAGTCGCCTGTGAAAATAATGGAGGCGATAGTGAAATCAGGCTGTACAGGCCCCGAAGGATTGTCGCCGCAGCTCATCATTCCGGTGATGATCATTGCGGTGAGAAAAAAAGAAACCACGGCAGCTCCCGAATAGCGCTGCCATAACTCGAGGAATACAGCCATTTTTCATAGTCCTTATCTATTACAGGCCAAAAAGTAAGAAGAACAGTCCTGCATGATCAGTAGAAATCGAATTTAGCTCCCAGATAAAGAGCTGCATCTAAGATGCCGCCGTTATTACCTTCATCTGTGCTCAGGAGCTTTGCTCCCACGCAGATGTACGGTTCAATGTCCAGAAGCAAACCTCGATTGAACAGTGGTATCCGCCATCCCAGTTTGATGCCGGTTGAGATAGCCTCCACATGCTCCTCCCCCGATCTCCAGAGCGCGCCTGCGCCCAGGTATACCCCGGTGAAGAGACCCGACTTTGGCCGCATGAAGTACTTGCGCAGCTCAGCTCCCAGTTCAATGCCTAAACCCGTCCCCTTAGTCTCAGCGGGACTCAATATGCTGACGAGCGTCGGTCCACCGTAAAGTATCCATGTGCCCATTGTATCCGGCTGTATCTGTCCTTCAACGTGAAAAGTGAACTCTATTGTCTGCAAGATCGTGAACTGGTTATCAGAAGAGGGCCATGCAGTGGGATTGGCCACCGCGATACCTGTGAATAGAAGTGTAACCACCAACATCGATATAATCCTGATACTCATATTTCCTCCTTTACAGTCCCTTTGCCCGATACATCCTGTGGAACCTGCACGAAGCGGCGAACAGAACAGTTGTAAAGATAAACAGCATCAGGAAACACAGCCATACCGGGAAGTAAGGAACGTTTCCGTACGATGCTCTAATAAGGGCGCTTGCATAGGACAGAGGAGATAGTGGCGCTATCCATCCTGCCCAGGCCGGCATTTGTGCTATGGGAACGAATATTCCGCTTACGAAAAGCAGCGGCAGTCGAACCAGGTTAGAAAGAAGCATGATATTTGAAGGACTTGCTGCAGGGGGTGAAGAGAGAAGAACACCCAGAGAGGAAAAACTCAACGCTCCGGCCAGAATACCACCGATGAGAAGAGGGACATTCACGATGGAAACATCAGTAAGAAGCAGGCCGAGAATCACAGGTATCACCGAGATAGCACAGCCGAACGTGAAACCGCTCAGAACGTCTCCCGCAAGTATGGAGGGGAGAGAGATAGGGCTGGATATCAGCCGTTCCCATGTTTTCGCCCGTCGCTCCCAGGGAGTTACCAGAGGGCCGATGGCACTGGCGGTAAACCAGAGTGCCATAGCGACCATTCCGGGAACAACACTTCCGGGAGAAACATTTCTTCCCATTTTGAAAGCCAGGAAAAAGAATACCGGGAAAAGCACTCCGAATATCAGAACGGGAGGCTTCAGGTAGTAAAGAAGAACGTTCTTCTTCAGAATCACCAGCGAACCGTGCAGCTGTCTGCAACATCTGTTTCCATCTGAATACGCGCTCATTCGGAGCCTCCGTCCCCGGTGTAATAAAGGAAGACATCTTCCAGACTGGGTTTCCGGGTGTTCAGCTGCTCAAGCTCAAGCCCCAGATCCAGGGTCAGCACTACAAGGAGGGTAGCAACGCTTCCCGGAGTTTCAGTGTACAGCCTGAAGACTTCTTTGTCGAACTCCACCCTGGTAACACCGGGTATGGATTCCAGCTTCTTAAGAGGGGGTGCGTTCTCTCTGAATACCGCTTCAACGTAATGACGCTTTCTAACCATTGATCTGAGATTCCCGGGAGTATCAATTGCAGCTATTCGTCCGTTGTTGATTATTGCCACCCGCGAACAGATATCACCGGCCTCGATCATGTTGTGCGTGGTCAGGAAAACAGTGAGATCGTCACTATTCAATTCCCTTAATATCTTCCTTATCAGCTTTGCGCTGTGTACATCCAGACCGCTTGTGGGCTCATCGAGAAAGAGGACTTCGGGATCTGTGACAAGAGCCGCGCACAGCATCAGCCTCTGCTTCAGACCCTTTGACAGTTCGCGAGCCTTACTGTCTTTCTTATTCAGAAGACCCAGGGTATCCAGAAGCCTTTCCCCTTCACTGATCCGTCTGTTTCTGGGAACTCCGTGAAGCTCAGCCATGAGCATAAGATTTCTCCAGACGGAAAGATCCAGATATACGTTAGCCTGTTCGGGGACTACTGCGATGTGCTCTCGGGAGAGAATGGATTCCTTCCTGATATCGTGACCGTGAATAGTGGCAGAGCCACTGGTTGGTTCGATAACACCGGTCAGAATTCGGATGGTAGTTGTCTTGCCGGCACCGTTGGGGCCCAGGAAACCGAAAATTTCACCTTTGTTAACCTGGAAATTGATACTGTCAACAGCTGTAAGATTTCCGAACTTTCTCGTAAGACTGTTAACCTTGATGACAGATTCACTTTCCGCTGCCTTATCGATCATAGATTTTTCCTGTCTGCTAATTTAAGCTTTTACACTGAATTCCAGTTTCTGATGAAACATACACCGGTCAAAGCCCGGAATGAATACTGTATGTTCGTAGCATTCACTAGAAAAGAACTCATATTCCGTGGAAGGCGCCGAACCTGAGGAACAATCCGCATTTCGCCTTCCGCTCCTGTTTTAAATATACTTAACATGTCTGAAAGAAAGGAGACGATATGAGATATCTGATTTTATTGCTCGCCCTTGCAGTACTAGCCCTGGGATGGGTGGATGAGGATGGGCGTGACAGTTCAATTCCTCAAGGAACACTTCCCGGAGGGAGTGACGCGATTACGCTGACTGTTCTGAATACCTTCCAGGTGTCATCTGCCGGTCAGATGCTCGGTCTGGATACTCAGGATGGATCCGACCAGCTTGTTCTTATGGATAGCAACGCTCAATTGATCCGAGGGGTGGTAATGGGAACCGGAAATCCTGCATGGACACTTCCTACTCCCAATAACTACACTTTCGGGTGCTGTCATAACTGGCCTGCCACTTATGGATGGTACGTTAACAGATTTATCAGCACTGGTATGTATTATTACTTTGATGGTATATGGAGTGTTGCATTTCAGAATCCTGCTGGATCAAATGGCAGAGGCATGGACTTCCAGAATGACGGAAACTACATCTGGGAAACGTACAGCAGCGGTAGCGACTATCGTATTTACAGGATAGACGAGACCGGCGGCTCCACCTCTTACACCGTATCAGAGGTTCCGGGGCAGATGAGTGGACTTGCCGTGTTTCCATACAACGGCAATCTGGGAATATTCGTTACCGTCTACGATTACCAGAACTGGTTCCTCTACGAATTCGACGGGTCCAGTATGACCTTTATAGGATCAGGTAATCCCGGGTTGAGTAATTTTTCAGGATCATATGGATTGACCTATCACCCCGACACAGACACATTCTTTTGGAGCTATAAAGTATACGGTACGATACGATGGATAGCCGAGGTTCAGTTCACGGAATCAGCGCTTGAACAATCCTCATGGGGAGATATTAAAGCACAGTTCTAGCATTTTATGGTCAGATAAGTACTCTGCATACTGGACATGATTAATCATGTCCAGTGTGCATTCTGAAAATGCTATGAATTCGACTTTCTGATTTTGACAGAAAAATCAATCACTATCCTTACGTTGATCCTTCTCAATAAGTTCTCTTGCCTTCTTCTCCCGCCACTCCGTGCCCCAGAACCTGGAACCACCAAATACAGTAACTGCATGAATGGCAATTCCTAAACCCCAACCGGCAAGTGGCCATATGAACCATAAATACTCTGGAGAAGTAAGCATGTTTATAGTAAACAGAATTATATTTATTATTACAAATATCATCAGATGCTGGTAAAATTCTCCAAGCTCATCAGCTCTTTTTCTGAATCGCTCATATCTTGCTTTTTCATCCATCAGGTATTCCCTTCATCATTCATTCTGACTTTACCATACTGTATGGAGAAGAATAACCAGGTACTTCCCCGCAGCTGTGATATCCGTTTTTCTGCCCGGACAAACAATACTGATAAAAGCACACCCCAGTCAAAGCCCGGAGTGAATGCTGCATTTTCTGTTCATGTATCAAAACGAATCCTGTTCCAGGGCAGCTGCCGAACCGGAGCCACCATCCATATTACCTTCCATTAATATTCTATATATTTAATATGCTTTAAAGAACGGAGACGATATG
This sequence comes from uncultured bacterium, assembly GCA_965372215.1. GTDB lineage: Bacteria > Fermentibacterota > Fermentibacteria > Fermentibacterales > JCC-6 > Aegiribacteria. The sequence goes on from CBDVBK010000106.1 coordinate 6,147, forward strand.
AAATATCTGATTTTATTGCTTACACTTGCGGTATTAGCCTCGGGATGGGTGGATGAGGATGGACGTGACAGTTCGATTCCCGAGGGAACACTTCCCCCGGGTGGTGACGCGATTGAGCTGAGCATTCTGAACACCTTCCAGGTGTCATCTGCTGGTGAAATGTTCGGTCTGGATACTCAGGAAGAAATCAGCCAGCTTGTGGTTATAGATACCAACGCCCACTTGATCCGAGCGGTGGAAATGGGTACCGGAAACCCTGTTTGGACAATTTATACCCGCTGTTCCTACACTTTCGGCTGCTGTCATAACTGGCCTTCCCCTTATGGGTGGTACATAAATTGTTATCTCCACACCAATATTAATTATTACGATGGTTCTACCTGGAATGTCGCATTTCCAAATCCTGCCGGATCACATGGCAGAGGTATGGATTTCCAGAATGACGGAAACTACATCTGGGAAACGTACAGCAGCAGTATCTCCCACCGTATCTATAGAATCGATGAAACCGGCAGCTCTACCTCATATGCTGTACCCGAAATTCCGAGTCAGATGAGTGGACTTACCGTGTTCCCATACAACGGCAATCTCGGCATATTCGTCACCTGTTACGATTTTCAGGAATGGTTACTCTACGAATTCGACGGTTCAACCATGACATATATAGGATCGGGCAATCCAGGGTTGAGTAATTTTACACAGTCACTTGGACTTACATATTACCCGGACACAGACACATTCTTCTGGAGCTATATAGTATATGGTACAATTCGATGGATAGCCGAGATTCAGTTCACCGAGTCTGCGCTTGAGCAATCCACCTGGGGGAGTTTGAAGACACAGTTCTAACCGGCAAAACCAATGTCTGTCTCAAGACTGATCAAACCATACGTTGTACTCCACGCCAATCCTGATAAGGTTGCCCCTTCCACAAGCAAGGCGGCGTCGGATAAAGCGGCTATCTCGCTGGAATAAAGGAAACGTGCTGAGAAAATTGCAAACCTGTTCGATAAGAGCCTGTAAGACCTAATCCAAAACCTGGTTTGGCAGGACCAAAACCGCCGTTGATCCAATATTCGGATTCGGCTTTTCTGCCCGGACAAACAATACCGATAAACACGCACACCGGTCAAAGTCCGGAGTGAAGACTGTTTCCATTTAACCTTGTGCTTGTCCAGCGTTAATCCCTGGAACATCCGTTCATCCGGAGAGGAACTCCGGTATGGTTTGTTTCCGGTATAACGGCCCTGTTTTCCATGTCCTTGACATAGACATATTAGTTATTAATTAAAGATATATGAAGGTAACCCGGAGCAAGATCTTTCTGATCGT
>CBDVBK010000107.1:0-7268 GCA_965372215.1 uncultured bacterium
AACATATGTATTATTAGCAGATATTAGATATTAAAGAGTTTTCGGAAAGGGTCTATCTACAGGATCATCGCCTTTCCAGGGAACGTAGTCTGCGCAGTGTTCACATACTATCTCCAGGGCTTCGGGCGGAGGTCTGGAGCACAATGATCCCCCCGCAAAGGGCTGCGCGTCTGCTGTACTGATCAGGATGAGTGCGGTCAGAATAGCTATTCCATGCTTCATCGTTTTCTCCTACTCTCCATGTAACCTGATCATTTAACAAGCACCACGCTCCTTGAGTCGAAGAGCCCTTCCTCACAGCTCAGGCGCGCGAAGTAGATGCCGGATGAGAGGCTCTCGCCACTCTGGCCGCACCCGTCCCATGTAATGGTGCCCAGGCCTCCGGAAACGGTACCCGCCTGTATGCTTCTGACCATCCTTCCCGAGATGTCGAAGACCTCGAGCGAAAGACTTGTCGGTTCAGGAGTGGAGTACTCGACGACTACGCTGGAAGTCATGGGATTGGGGAAGACCGACAGTATGCTGAGGTTATTTGTCACAGGATGAGTTGTTTCTAGACCGGTATTGTAAGCCCTCAGGGCCATGGAGTGTGCGTAGCCTGCAAAGACGGCAACGAAATCCTGATTCGGTTCAGGTACGGTAATGAGGCCATACTCATTGGTCCCCCAACCCACCACAGTACCGTCACTCTTGAGACCAAGGGAGTGGTATCTGCCTGCAGCCATGGATACGAAGTTCTCGTTGGGTTCGGGTACGGTGGACTGACCGAAGTTGTTCTCGCCCCAGGCGACGACTGAGCCGTCGGATTTGAGTCCCAGGCTGTTACAGTCACCCGCTGCGACGGCGATGAAGTCTTCGTTGGGTTCAGGGACGTTGCACTGACCATCGTCGTTCCAACCCCATGCAACAATGGAACCGTCCAACTTGAGGCCCAGGGCATGGTAGTCACCGGCTGAAATGGCTACGAAGTCCTGATTGGGTTCAGGAACGTCGCACTGACCGTCGTCATTTATTCCCCAGGCGACGATCGAACCGTCAGCCTTGAGACCAAGACAGTATCCTGCACCTACGCTTCCTTCAATGAAATCCTGGTTGGGCTCCGGAACCTCGCACTCATCGTATCTGTTAGAACCCCATGCGACGATAGAACCATCGGACTTCAGGCCCAGGCTGTTAGAACCCTCGGCTGAGACTGCTATGAAGTCCTGGTTGAGACCGCTGGGTGCATAGCTCTGACCGCACTGGTCCACGCCCCAGACAACGGCGGAACCATCGGGCTTGAGAGCCATGCTGTTCTTCTCCCCGCAACCAACGGCCATGAAGTCCTGGTTGGGCTCAGGCACATCGCACTGGCCTTGGTCGTTCCAACCCCATGCAACAATGGAGCCGTCAGCCTTCAGTGCGAGGCTGTGGCCCACCCCGGCAGCGATCTTGATGAAATCCTGGTTGGGTCCGGGTAGTTCGCACTGTCCCCAGTTGTTCGAGCCCCAGACCTCCAGAGTGCTGTCGGGTCTGAGGGCGACGACATGATGATAACCACCAGCAACAGCCACGAAGCCGATGTTCGGTGCCGGCACTGTATTGATGTCACCATAAACGTCTCCCCAGATGATCAGGGAACCGTCGGATTTCACTCCAATGCTGAAGGAGAGGCCGCTTTTCACATCGATGAAGTCTTCGTTCGGCATCGGCGGATCGCACTGGCCGAACTGGTTCCTTCCCCATCCCACGATGGAACCATCCGCCATGAGAGCAAGGCTGTGGCTGTACCCCGCGGCCACCGCCAGGAAAGGACCCGAGTCCGGCACATCGCACTGCCCAAAGCTGTTGGATCCCCAGGCCTCGATGGATCCGTCGGGCCTGAGGGCCAGGGTATGCCAACGTCCCGCGTCGAAATCGACATAGTCTTCATTGGGTTCGGCAGGATTGCATTGCCCCCTGTTGTTCCTTCCCCAGCCGGTGATAAGTCCGTCATCCCGGAGGACAATGACGTTCTCTTCACCCCCCCCGATCTTCACGAAGTCCTGGTTGAGGGAAATGGGAGGATTGCACTGGCAGCTAGAGTTATCCCCCCAGCATACTATGGTGCTGTCAGAGAGAAGCCCTAGACTGTGGGAGCCCCCGCAGCCCATTGCAATGTAGTTCTCATTTGGTTCGGGAACCGTAATTTCTCCGTACATGTCGAACCCCCAGGACAGGATCGACCCTCCCGCAAAGGGCTGTGCGTCTGCTGTACTGATCAGTATAAGTGCTGTCAATAGGGTTGGCAAATACTTCATTTTGCACCTCCTTTTATTAATCCACCTCATAGTCATGAAGAATCATTAGAATGGACATAATAGTTGATTGATATCCAGTCAAGCATACAATTATCTCATATTTTCATTTGCAATTCAAATCAGCGCCAGGAGAATGGATTTTCCGCCGTTCTGGTAACACCTCCCGAAGCAGCTCATCCGTTCCTTAATACTCCAATTTTCCTATCTGAAGTTAACCATACTGCCCCGGAGACAATCCCACGTCAACAAGGAAACCACCATTACCAGTAACCAGTGGTTCCCGGGAGATCCCGGAAATTGTCTGGTGGCCCCTGAGAAGTGCACATCAGGACACACCGGTCCCGGTGCCGGTGCGGTACTTGCCTGAAGAGTTCTTCCTCGAGAAAATGGGAGTGGAGGGATTCCAGAGCATTCTGCCAATTCCACCGCGAAGTTATCAGATATTAAAGATTCACCAGAGAGAAATTCACCATTTCGAGGGTCTGTTCTTCGCTGTAGCCCAGTTGCTCCATAGCGCCTGAGGGACAGACTGTAGAACAGCTTCCGCATCCCTTGCACAGAGCCGTGTTGATGGAACAGACCTGTCGGCCGTTCTTCCATATCAGGCTCGGAGCGCTGTAGGGACAGATGGATACGCACATTCCGCATCCTGCGCAGACATCCTCATCCAGGCTTGCGATGTTGGCCACTGACAGATACTTGTCAGAACTTATGATGATGCAGGCCCGTTCCGCGGCAGCCTTGGCCTGAGAGACTGTTTCATCCATATTCTTGGGAGAATGAGCCAGCCCTGCCAGGAATATCCCCTCTGCGGAGAAATCCACCGGTCTGAGTTTTACATGTGCTTCCATGAAGAACCTGTCTTCATTGAGCGGTATTTTGAGCATTTGAGAAAGTATTTCGGCGTCTTTCTGAGGCTCCATTGCAGATGCGAGAATAACCCGGTCAGGAGCGATCTCGATCTCCGTATCGAGGACGTGATCGCGGACACTGACAGCGATCTTCTTGTTTTCGCCATCTTTGACGTATTTGACAGCTGGTTTTCTGTCATCTTCGTATCTGATGAATATCACGCCCAGATTTCTGGCCTGCTGGTAGCACTTTTCGTTACCGTCGCTGAATTCACGGATCATCATATTTAGGATATTCGCAGTATAGCAATATCGCTCTACACTTGACATTATTGCGGTATATTAATATTGTACTATCAACGGAAGGTTCAGATGAAAATAAATGAATTTGGTAAAACCAGAGTCGGACATTCATTCAGGAAAAGAATGGTGACTGTTCCAGGTGGCGTTTCAAAGGTAATTGAACCAAAAAACATATCCTCGAATGGAGCTTTGATACTCAATGAAACAAATTTCATTCACAGTGCTATTCGCATGTCACCACCTCTAAAAGCCGGTGATGTTCTGATATCGAACAAGGGGCGTTTTGCAGCGGCTGTGTTTGATATTTCTGATAGCGATACATGGATAGTTCCAGCTTCAATAATCGTTCTGACAATAACTGATTGCAATATCCTTCCTGGTTATATCGCTCTGTACATGAATTCAGCAAATGGTCAAAAACAGTTTCAGAAGCTAAATGAAGTAAGCACGGTACCATTTGTGAGTAGAACGAATCTTATGGAAATGGACATACCTATACCATCACTGGAAAAACAACATCTTCTTCTGGCTCTCGGGACCGCAAACAGAAGGTATACTGAACTGACAATGAAAAAACACAGCCTGATGAATAACATTCTTAATAATGAGTTGAGGTAAGCTGAAATGGAAGAACAAAAGAAATACACTCAGAAGGAATTGAACGGGATACTGTGGAACGCTGCGGATTCCTCCCGAATGAACGTGGATGCAAGTATTTATAAGGATTACGTCCTTCTGTTCCTCTTCTATAAGTACATGAGCGATCTTCACAGGCTTGAACTCCAGCAGTTGAAAGAACGTTACGGTGATGACAGTGATCGTATTGCCCTGAGATTGAAAAACTCCCGATTCAATTTGCCGGAGGGCACCAGTTTCGATGAATTAATTCTGAAAAAGGACGAAGACAATATCGGTGAACTTATCAATATCGCACTTCATAGAATCGAGGATGCCAATGGAGAACGTTTAGAAGGGTTGTTCTCAATAGATTTCAACTCGGATGCTGTTCTGGGCAGAACCAGTCAGCGCAATAAGATGTTGCGTCATCTAATGGATGATTTCGCAAAGATCGACCTTACATCAATCGACGATGATGTAATAGGTAATTCCTACATGTACATGATTGAACGATTCGGTTCAGATGCAGGCAAGAAGGCCGGAGAGTTTTTCACGGTTAAATCCGTTGCCGCTCTTCTTGCAAAACTGGCAGACCCTGAGCCGGGCTGGCGGATATGCGACCCTGCCTGCGGATCAGGCGGGTTACTTCTGCTTGCAGGAGAAGAAATAGAGAAACAGGGATCCAACAACTACGCTCTGTACGGACAGGAAAGCATCGGCTCCACATACAACCTGGCCAGGATGAACATGTTCCTTCACGGCAAGGATTCAGCAAGACTTGAATGGGGAGATACACTGAACAATCCTTTGCTTAAAGAGAACGACGCATTGATGAAGTTCGACCTCGTAATAGCAAATCCGCCATTCTCGCTGAAGAAATGGCGAGGAGAAAACACTGAGAATGATCCTTTCAACCGATTTCACAGAGGCATCCCCCCAAAGACAAAAGGGGATTATGCCTTCATCTCCCACATGGTTGAAACAGCCAAAGCAAAAGAAGGTAAGGTAGTAGTTGTAGTTCCCCATGGTGTACTTTTCCGGGGTGGAGCAGAGGGAGTAATCCGCAAGTGCCTCCTCCAGGAAAACATCATAGACACAGTAGTCGGTTTACCAGCTGGCCTGTTCCACACAACCGGCATTCCAGTTGCCATCCTTGTTATTGACCGCTCTCGCGAGCCCGGCGGCATAAACGAGAACAGGAAAGATGTCTTCTTTATCGAGGCATCGAAGCTCTTCAGATCGGGCAAAGCACAGAATTTCCTGGATGATGAACACATCGAAACAATCCTTGATGCAGTACAGAACAGAAAAGACATTGAAAAGCTCTGCCGCACAGTACAGCCCGAAGAAATAGAGGAGAACGACTTCAATCTGAACATCACCAGATACGTGGATACCTTCGAAGAGGAAGAAGAGGTCGATATTGAAGCGAATCTCAAGGAGCTTGCTGAAGTCGATAAAGAGCTTGAGAAGCTGGAAACAGAAATGGCACAGCACCTGAAGAACCTTGGGATACTGAAATGACTGAGAAGCAGCTGATGTATATAATGCAACAACTCAAGGATTTTGTCTCACAGCCAACTACCGAGGATTTCTCTGTTGTTCAGGCAATGGGCAACTCTTGCTTCTACGGTATGTGCAAAGTATGCACACCCTCCTCAGGATGGAAATGCTGTTGCAGAGGAGCCGATGAATCTGATTGCAGAGAAATATTATGACTAAACCGAATGAACGGAAACTCAAGATACGGAACAGCACTGCTGAGTTCCTCATCTACAAGACAGATGATGGTCAGGTCAAGCTGGAAGTTCGACTTGAGAATGAAAACATCTGGCTGACCCAGCAAATGATGGCAGAGCTGTTTCAGACATCCATTCCAAACATCAGCATTCATATCAGAAATATCTATGAAGAAGGAGAGCTGTCCCCTGAAGCAACTGTTAAGGATTTTTTAACACTTCGCAAGGAAGGGAAGCGACAAGTCCAACGAAAACTGGACTACTACAACCTCGATATCATCATCTCGGTTGGATACCGCATTAAAAGCATAATCGCCACCCGCTTCCGGATATGGGCCACAGAACGTCTTCACGAGTACATCGTCAAGGGCTTCACCATGGATGATGAACGCCTTAAGAATCCTCCTCTTCCAGACTCTCCGGTTCCGGATTATTTCCAGGAGATGCTGGTGCGTATTCGGGATATCCGGTCCAGTGAACGGCGCATGTACCTCAGGGTTCGGGAAATCTTCGCAATGGCGGCAGATTACGAGCCGTCTCTGCCGGAATCGAACAGGTTCTTCAGTGTCATACAGAACAAGCTCCATTTCGTTGCTACAGGAATGACAGCCGCAGAGATAGTACGAGCAAGAGCCAATGCGCATCTTCCCAATATGGGCCTTACAAGCTGGCAGAGGGAGGAGATTCGGAAGACGGATGTCATTGTAGCAAAGAATTATCTCCTGGAACACGAGATTGAGGAACTTAATCGAATTGTCACTATGTGGCTGGACTTTGCCGAAGATCAGGCCAGACGCCGCAAACTGGTATTCCTGCTAGACTGGGAAGAGAAACTTGATGACTTCCTTGAGTTCAACGATCGCAGTGTACTCAAACATGCCGGCAGCATCAGCAAGAAGGAAGCCGAATCTCACGCCTACACTGAGTATGAGCAGTATGCTGACGAACGCAGGAAACACAAAGAACAACTGGGGACTGTGGATTCGATCAGAATGCTCGAAGAAACGGCGAAGAGGATTGAGGACGGAGTATCGAACAGGGATAAAAAGGAATGAATCATCGAAGAGCAACTATCCGGAATATCCGGATAGTTCAGAAGGGGGTTGGAGTCTAATTGAACCCGACTGAAAGAGGAAAAAAACTTCTAGAGATAGTTGATCGACAAGGACATCTTCAGGAGAGATTTGCTTCTGGGTTTAGTACTCTGGCCAAGTATTGGTATGCTTCCCAATTTATGGTTTGGGTTACCAGGAATAATGACTATCTGCAGAAGGTTCTTGAAGTGCATTCAGTTCCAATGAAAGATGTACAGAATTTCATCAGCGTGAAGAGAGAAGATGTCGAATTTCACCTCAGTAACTATCTAGCAAGCGTTACGGGATGCAGGGACTATCTGTTCAATTGGGGGAAAAGCAGCGGTATCCCCTCCGTGACAATATAGGTGAGACAATTCCCCTACCAGTAATTAGTGTAGAGGG
>CBDVBK010000108.1:0-6941 GCA_965372215.1 uncultured bacterium
ATAACCAGCACAGATATTACTCTGGCTCAGAGCTTTGCATTTGTGGCTGGTTCATGCAATTGTTGACGAAACTATCTCCCATGCAGCTATGTCATTGTTCTGCCGGATTAATCACGTACATGGAAACCAATCTGGCGTCGTTTTGGAGGTGGATCAGGCTTCATGATTTCGCGGATCGCATCAAACACGACCTTGAATTGCTGATCGTATTTGCGCTCCAAAGTCTCCAGCTTGAGTGCCAGATCAGCGTGCTTTTCCAACATCCTCCGGAGGCGGACGAAAGCGCGCATGATCTCGATATTCACCTGCACAGCGGTTGGGCTGTGCAAAACGCTCGAGAGCATAGCGACACCTTGTTCGGTAAACGCATACGGCGCTGTGCGCCGACCGCCCCAACTTGAACTCACAATCTGTGATCTCAAGTTAGAGAACTCTTCATCGCTGAGTTGGAACATGAAATCTACCGGGAATCGATCAATGTTCCGCTTCACTGCCTGCACAAGCACCCTTGTCTCAACGCCGTACAACTCAGCGAGATCTTGGTCAAGCATGACCTTCTCGCTGCGTATGAGAAGAATCGCGCGTTCAATCCGTACCGTTGGGACGAGACCCTTGCTTTTCGTTGTCATACAGAGAACATTATCCTTTCACATGTAGGTGGTCAATATTTGCGCACAAAGACAACTATGTTCTATCGTTGCTGGTACATTGAAACGTAAACCGCGATGTTCTGGTTCCGATCTCAATTATGGCGACGGCTTTTTGTTCTATGGGCCCGATTTCCGATTGTTCTTTTGTGCTCAAGCCGGCGCCGTTTTTATCTCGTCAACATCCTAAATCAGCAGGCTGCGAACCATCGTTCTATTTTTACAGCGCAGCTCTGCTGAATTTTGTTGTTGTAGCATAATTTCTTAAAATCCAATCTTCCTTTGCTCTGGAACCGGCCTCGGTTCAGCCAGTTTCTCTATTGCTTTAATTATTGCCTTGACATTTTGACCGTGTCCGAAAGATTGTATCTCAAGATCAGCCAATCTCTGCATGATTTCCGTGTATTCCTGGACCGATTGCCTTAATACGATAAAGGCTCTGACCACAAAAACGCTTACTTCTGCTGCTCGTTTTGTTTTAAGTACAGAGGCAGCCATGATTGCTCCGTGTTCTGTGAATGCGTAAGGTAAGTAGCTGGAATATTTAATGTTAGAGAGGTGGTCGCATTTTGCGACCAGTTCAGACTTCTCTTCTTTTGTAAGTTGAAACATGAAATCATCAGGAAATCTTTCAGGATTTCGTCTGACCTGCTCGTTTAGCCTTTTTGTCTCTACTCCATAGAATTTTGCCAAATCAGCATCAACGATAGTTTTAACTCCTCTGATTTCAAGAATCCGCTGCTGTATACTCCCGATAGGGATTATTGCTCCGGTTTCTTTCATGAATCAGCCCCTCCTGTAGATTCTTCAATGCACAACGGCTCAGTGGATAGTACTTACTTGGAATTTAACTCAGGGGGTACTATTCCACTGCAGCCTCTGGTTATGGCTTCTATCTCAATAAACACATACCAATTGTCTCAATAACTCCGCCTGATTGAATTCTACACAAATACAAACCTGCTGAGACCTTTTCTCCATGCTGATCCGTTCCACCCCAGTTCACGGTGTGATTCCCCTCGGAAAGATCATTTTCGACGAGATTCGAAATACACCTTCCGGAGAGATCGTAAATCTCTACTGAAGTGAATTCAGGTTCAGAAAGAGAGAATGAAAGCTCAGTTGACAAGAAAAATGGATTTGGAGAACTTGTCAGAAGAAGTCTCCTCGATGGCTCGAATTCGATTCCGGTTGGATTGATGTAGAAATTCACTGTATCGGAAGCTGCTGCGACACCATTATCAAATGAGGTAGCAACAAGCTCATTCCAGCCAACCTCGGGATTCAATGTGTCATCAAGGTATGTGTACTTCAGCCCGGTGCCGAAAGCGTAGAGATTCCAGTCTGTTCCAGCTACGTACATCACTCCATCCACTATCGAAGGGCTTGATACCAGCCCAATCGGTCCGCATGGTATCTGATAACGCCATGCTTCCGTTCCATCGGAACAGTTCAGTGCGACGAATGATGCTGTATAAGGCCAACATTCACAGAAATAGAACAATCCGCCGGCAATACCTGAGGAGCCATGCTGGAAGAAATATTGCGGCGCCAGCCAGACCACCCCTCCTGCAACCGTTTCTATGCATCCAACTGCAGTATAGAGCAGTCCGTCATGATATGACATAGTCGGCTCATTGGGCCAGAGAGGTATGTCAGCTTCCCAGGAGGTTACTCCTGTGCCGGCATCAATAGCTCTGACGATGCCGCCAAACATCCCTATGATGTAAATAATACCATCAACTATTACTGGAGATGAGTCCCAGTACCCTCCGAAAGCATCATAATTCTCCCAGATGATTTCACCGGTTTCAGTATCAAGAGCTGCCAGAGGAGATGGATTATTCGATATGGTTGTGGGTACAATAAGCACGTTATTCCAGAGACCCATACAGCTTGTGGTTATTCCAGTGATAACCTGAGACCATTGAACTTCTCCAGTAAGGGCGTCCAGTCGATAGACAATGGAACTGTCTGCTATTCCCGCAGCACAGAATACACTGTTACCAGTTACAATAGGGGTTCCTCCACGATCATTTGCTCCTCCGAATGCCCACATCCTCTCACCTGTAAGAGCATCAAGACACCAGAGAGAATCACTGGGTGTGTAGACATACCCTTCGTGTACAGTGACGGCATCATCTGTATAACCGGTTCGATACTTCCAGATAATCTCTCCGGTTGCAGCATTAAGGCAATAGAGCGAATCCCCACCAGAACCAGGTCCACCACCATCCTGTGGATAGTAGACCAGTCCATTAACCACCACAGGAGTAGGAAATTCATGATAGTCCCCTGTGACAGGTGCTGTCCACAATATTGTGTTGTCAGTAACAGCCGGTGACTCTGAATACCCGTGGTTCTGGTAATTCTGCATGTATGTGGGCCAGTCTGTACTCAGCCGGGGAATCTGGATAACCGACTCACCATTAAGTGAGTAGTGAACTGAATCAGGAATCTCGTTTTCATTCTCAACAATTGCTCTTATTCCGGGAAGTTCATCAAGATTATAAGCAGCCCAGTCTTCCGGTTCTGTAATAGTAACACCGGTAGCTAAAAGGACAAAAGAAATCAAAAAAGTTATTACTAACATCGGTTCTCCTTTCTTAAGCCATAACACTAGACTCAGTGGATAGTACTCACCATGAATTCGACTCAGCAAGTGCTATTCCACTGCAGCCTCTGGTTATGGTTCTCATCTCAAAAGACACAAGCCAGTTGTTTCCGTGATACCTCCGGATTGGATCCTGCAGAAGTAAAGACCGGCCGAAACAGGCTCTCCGTTTTGTTTTATGCCATCCCACTGCGTTGAATGCTCTCCGGCGGCAAGCTCGGAGCTCTCGAGGGTAGACACAATTCTGCCGGAAAGGTCATACACTTCAATTGAGGTAAATCCCGGTTCGGAAAGCTCGAATGAAATGAATGCTGAGGAGTGGAAAGGATTCGGGCTGGCACACAGGCCAAGCCGGTGAGAAGGTTCAAGGGTGATACCAGTTTGTGTGACTGTGAAGTTAATGGTATCCGCGGCAACAGGAACACCTTCGTCGAAGGATGTTACTATCAGCTCGTTCGATCCCAGCTCCGCGAACAGATCGTCCAGATAGGTATATTTCAGACCGGTTCCGAAGGCATACAGATTCCAGTCAGTGGCTGCTATGTAAACAACGCCATCAGTAATTGCAGGACTAGACAATATACCCCACCATCCTGCGTTAGTCATGTAACTCCAGACCTCCTGACCGGTTTCACAGTTTAATGCCACTACCCTTGCACTATCTGAGTAGCATTCCCCATAGAAAACCATGCCATCAGCAATACCGGAAGAGCCGTGCTGCACGCCCTGCACCGACCAGATGGTACTGCCGGAGGACGCATCAAGACAGTGATAGGTATCAATCTGGTCCGCGAAATATAGCCTGCCATCATGATAGGCAGGAGTTGCTGTGATGGAGTAGAATTCGGGAGAAATTTCAGCTTCCCAGACGGTTATCCCTGTTATTGCATCAATTGCCCGTGTTTTACCGTCTAGTCCACTGATGTAGATATAGCCGTCCACAACAACCGGAGATGAATCCCAGTAGCCTTCATATGCGTCAGTGTTTTCCCAGATGATTGAGCCTGTATTGGCATCCAGGGCATACAAAGGAGTCTCGTTCTCCCAATAACACGTTGGAACAAAAACCATGCCGTTCCAGACCGTCATGCAGCTCACCAGATTTCCGGAGAGCGTATCCGCCCATATTTCCGCACCTGTATATGCATCAAAGCAGCGGACACTGGATATTTTCTGGTCCCAGTTATCGTTTCGTCCACAATACACCCTGCCATCTACCACAGCAGGTGTGCTTCCACCTGCATCAGCAGCAGCGGTAGCCCATATCCTCTCACCGGTCAGGGCATCCAGACACCACAGTGAATCGCTAGCTATGAACAGGTAACCGTTCTTTATTGTAACCGCATCATCTGACCAACCCACCCAATATTTCCAAATCAACTCACCTGTGGCAGCATCAAGGGCATACAGAGAATCAGTACCATCGTTGGATGGATAGTAGACAATTCCATCAACGATCACCGGTGTGGGGAACTCATGGTAATCTCCGGTAACAGGTGCAGTCCAGAGTATTGTGTTGTCCGTTGGGGCAGGCGACTCCGAAAACCCCTGGTGCAGGTCGTTCTGCATGTATGTATACCAGTCGGTGTTGAGCCGGGGAATCTGCATTACAGGCTGTCCATTTAGTGAGTAGTGGACCGAGTCGGCTTTCTCGTTTTCATTCTCCACAATAGCCCTGACGGAAAGCCAGTCGCCATCGTAGGTTTCACCATCTACTGGTTCCGTGATTGTAAGGCCAGTAGTAGATATTAGAATTGCAGTTAAAAAAGTTCCGACTAGCATTTTGTCCTCCATTCAATTCCATAACGCTTGGGCTTAGCTGATTGCGTGACAATAGCCCATACTCCGGTGCAATTCTGCTACAGCCCATTGTTGGCGAAACTATCTCCTCTATTGTTCTGTCACTCTTCCTGTTCCCTTACGGTGGCAGCTTCTCCTGTACAATGAGCATGGTTTCATTGAATTATCACAGCCATACTCAGTGCATTTCATTTACAAGAGATTGTAGCCTTTCATAATCATCATACCAAGACGTTACTTCTGTCTGCCTAAGAGCATTATCTATATAATCCTCCAACTCCATATTATCCATTTGCTCCCAATTATTGTTGAGCCAAATAGGATTAGAGCTATAGTGTGGAATGTTGAAGGCGATGTTGCTAAACACAATGAAAATATCCCCAGTTTCCCAGGATACATGTTCTGCGATATCACCAACAGCTATAAAGGTTTGAAAGTACCGATCACGATCATCATTGTCATCGGTAAGAAATTCCTCGTCTGGCCAGATAATATATACATTATTATTACTATCAATATTAATTATAAACTCACCATGATAATGATATCCAAGAATACTATCCAATACTTCGGCATCAGCTCTGAAACTCGTGCCATCCATGACAGAAGCATGGGATGTTACTGCAAGGACTACAAGCAAAAGCAAGTAGTATGCCATTGAAAATTCTGTGGTTTTCATAATATCTCCTTTTCTAATGTTCTTCCTGCCTCAGATAGAGCAGAACAATAAGCGGATACCCTGTTTTATAGTCATGACCGCACCACGATTGAGTCCCTGGTTATGGGGATGAGTTCCTCCTTGTCATGATATAATTCGTGAGTCGGGACAAGTAAGCTCTCCCCTCCTTCGACGGGCTGCACCCGTGACCGTTTACCTCCGAAGTTCAGGAACCGAAGCAGATTTCCCTTGTAGTAAACCCTACGAGGTTCTCCTTGTGGAACCATGGTTGAGGTTTGCTCTGGATTTAACTCCGTTAATTTCGAACCTACTTTACGACGACGAAGGGATGGCAGGATCCCGATTATTCCTGCGAGAATAACCGCTAAGCCACCGATCAATGCAATAAGAACACCATTATCCACTGTTACTCCTATTCGTTCTTACTCGCCAACGTGGCCATCAGCCGCGTGGTCCTCCACATCGGCTGCATGGCGTGGTTGGACATTCCGCTTGTCGCTTCCTTGCGAAGTACTGATATACTTTCGACATGTTGCCATTCATTGTCGGCACATCAATGACACGGAAGCCGACCCTTCGGAAAGGTGAGAGCAGATCCTCGATCCATTCGCTCGCATGGTGGCGGAGCACAACGCCCTCCGGCAGCTCGAATACGCCGAACGCACCATACCGTGATTCGAACTGAGCATAGCGGCTCTGGTTCCGAGCATCCCTCTGAATGGGATATTCGCTCACGTATAGCACCCCAGCCGGTCGCAGTACGCGATCAACCTCTGAGATCAGTTTCCTCTGACCGTTGTCGCTTGGGATGCAGGTGAGCACGGCAAAGAGGAGAACCGCGTCGAATGTGCCCGCCTCGAACGGCAGCTCAGTACCCTCCCAAACGCGAAGGTCCGCGTCGGGATGCAGGTGATGACCCCGCTCGATCATGTTCCTTGCGATGTCGATGCCGATGACACTCATGTAGCCCTTAGCTCTCAGGTCCGCCCAAGTGCATCCGTATCCACACCCGACATCGAGTATGGCTCCTGACTTGGGGACAAGCTCGCCGAAACGCTCGCCATCCAGCGGGTGCGCGAACTGTTTATCGTCAGCGACGCTGTTCCAGTACTCCGTTTGGCTTTGGTGTGCGTTCATCCGTATGTCCAACAATGATTCTACCGCTTTCCGCATATCTTGGGAATATTTCTAATAGGACTAG
>CBDVBK010000109.1:0-6837 GCA_965372215.1 uncultured bacterium
TCTTTCACCCGGGGATCAATCTGCTTTGCCTTTCTTCCGCGTTTACGGGCTGTTAGACCCTCCCTGGCTATTGCATCCCGCTGACTACGCCAGGCAGTCAGGTTGGAAGAGTAAAGTCCCTCTCTTCTGAGAAGGGCTCCTATATCACCATCACCCCTGCAGGCATCGGCTTCCCGAAGAATGCGAATCTTGTACTCGGCAGTGAATCGACGACGCTTTGCTACTTCTGCAACCTCGGGATCAGGAATCTGTGAGCGCACTGAGCAGGCGGAACCTTCGGTCGCCCTACGGGCTCCCTCCGTTTCCGCCTGCTCTCTCTTGAACTGAAGTACTTTCATCTATAAAACCTCCCCGCCCTTCTACACTAATTACCGGTAGGGGAATTGTCTCACCTATATTGTCACGGAGGGATGGTGAGTATAGTCTTTTGAAAAGAGTCAAAAACAGTAAAGTATCCGGTCGGACTTGTGGAGTTCAGGCCGGTTCTCTTGTATTTCCGGGTAGCACCGGTCATCGGAGCAACTGGCTTAAGGATTTTGGGTAAACCGGTTCCAGGCCGCTTCATTGGGGTTTTCAGCGGCATATACCATGTGGGATAGTACACTTCTCTCACGGTGGTGCTCTCATCCGTTGCAACGCAAAAAAATGTACGAGTGCTGTACCACAATGGGAGCAGTAAAGTATGACCGGTTTCTCAACAGGAAGCGGAACAGGTGTCAGACCCAGTTGTTCACGCAAAGCGTTCAGTTTATCCGTGCAACGTTGATGGAGGAATCCGTAGTATCGTACCTTGCAGAAGCCCTTTGGTAAAACATGCTGCAGGAAGCGTGCCATGAACACAAGAACCGGCAGTTTCATTGGCCTCCAGTCCTTTGCACCAACCGGCTGGTATCGGAATGTAACTTCATTATTTTGGAGAGAGAGTATGCGGCTGTTCGTAATCGCCACATGATAGATATATCGTGACAGGTATCGGATTGCTTCAGGTCCCTGTCCCACAGATTCACAGTGTACAACCCAATCCTTTTTCCAGACTTTTTCAGGAACGGTATCATAAAGCCCAAGGGTCTTCATTCCATCGCGGAATTTAGCTCGATAGATGGGTGAGAGTGCCCTGACGGGCAAGAAGAAGTCTTCATACGGAGTTCGAACCCATTTACCGCTCTCATCAATCCCGCCACCGGGAACCAGGTAATGAACATGGGTATGATATGAGAGATCACGCCCCCATGTATGCAGAACACCCAGCATACCGGGCTGCGCTCCGAGGTGGCGGGGATCCGCCGCGAGCTTCTTCAGAGAGTTTGATGAGGCGCGGAACAACAGCCCGTAACAATCCCTCTGATTACTCCTGACGACTTTGTTCAGCTCATGCGGTAAGGTGAAGGTTATCAGGAAGCATGGGACTTCAGGAATACGGGCTGACTGTTTTTCCACCCACCGTGTCGCATCGTCGTTACCGCACTTCGGACAGTGCCGGTTACCGCATGAATGGTAGCTGTACTGCTTCTTCCCGCAGGAGGGGCAGCTGTAGAGATTACCACCGAGCGCGGGAGTACGGCAGGAGATGATATCATCTATTGCTCTCCTGTGGCTCGGCAGAACCTTATCACCAAACTTTCTGAGATATTCATCCTTGTACTGGCGGAAGATATCCGCCATCTCGATCATGATTACTCAGATCAGGGAAGTTCATTCATGATCTCCATATGAAAGAGGAAGCCCTTGCTCTCACTACTCCTCACGATGTAGATCCTGGTCGCTACAAGCCCGCCGACGATATAATGGCATTCCTCAAGAGCCTGTGATTATGCCGAGTATGAGTGCCGCAGACTGCGTTCAACTGCGGCACTCTTTATTGCTACTCTGCATAATCAAGAACTAAGCATAATGACGTAAAGTATGAACATGAGCTAGTTTACGGATGCCGCTCTCGATAAGGGCTTCTTTAAACGCCATCTGCACAACCGCCTTCGAAAAGGGCTCATTGATTGGCCTCAAAAGATCGTATTTTCCGGAACGTCCCCGCCCGACCCTGGGGAATAGCCATTCTTCATTCCGGTGCATCGGCCAGAACTTTCGAAGTAACTGAAGAGTACGAATGGGCAATGGTACATAGCGATCCTTGCCGCCTTTACCATTCCGCACATGAACGACTATCCGTGCGCTGTCTATATCGCAAACCTGTAATCTGGTACCCTCCTGTATACGTAAACCCAGAGAATAGATCGTCTCAAGGCATACGCGATACCGAAAATGTTTGATATTCCGCATGATGGTAATGACTTCCCCGCGAGTGAGAATCACCGGCAGCTTCTTCTCCCGAGCAGGGCGCACCAGACCGATGATTGACCAGTCCCGCTTCAGCGTCTGTTCCCAGAAGAACTTGATGCCGCAGATCGCAATCGTACAGGTTGGACGCGACCACTTCTTCTCGTTCTTCACATAGAGAAAGTACGAGCGTATCTCTTCCTCATTGATCTGATCAGGTGATTTACCGCAGTATTCCGCCAGAAGTCGAACCGCCCGGACATATACTTCCTGGGTTCTCTCACCCATACCGGCGAGTTGAAGATCCTCGATCATCCTGTGTCTCAGTGGCGACATAGCATCCTCCCTGGTTGCAGGAACGCTTGATTACGTACCTTATAGGAAGTATGCTTTGTCTAAGGAATTTGTATGATTCGGAATCTGCGCTGCTGCGCAGCGCTTAGTTCAACAACAAAATGCAGCAGAACTGCGGTTCCTGTATTGAATATCAGTGCTATGCAGTCTGCTGATCTAGAGCGTTATGCAGTAAGAATGAAATTAGGAATTCAGACAAACCTACAAGGAAGAAGGAATAGCAAAATGGCAAACAAGTACAAGTGGTGCTTACACTGCGAACGGGCATACAAGAAAGGTGAACATCGTCTCATCGATGGACTTAAGATGTGTCCGTACGATGAATGCAATGGCGATACTGTCATTGATGCATGGGATTGGAGCAAGATTCAAGAGAATCATCCAGATTATCCAGAAGTCCCAGAAAAAGACAAAGCCTATCCAATGTATTAGTTCTCTGTAATTCCATCGAAATGAAAACACAAACAGAAACTGTCTCTGCATGATTTGGGAATCATGCCATTGGAAAGAACCACTTCTGGAAAACAGAAGATATCTACTACGATTTCGATATACAGATTCTACTCAGGAGAACACGCTTGCTAAATTGGAGAAGATAATCTTCTTAGGATTTTACTCGATTAGAAAACTCGTTGATGCAGTTAAGCTTAGCACTACAACAGTAGAGTCCGTCTGGCCAGTGAAAGCATATCCAAACTGCGACAGAATTGACCTCATGAATTGGCATAAGATTGCAGAGAAGTATTCCTTCGAGAAAGAGGTAAACCTAAGCAAATCACTGAGATGGTTATGCAATCAAGTTATTCATAGTTTCGTATTTGTTCTGGATTTTGATGAGAGAGGTAAGCTTTCTGGTATCTATGTATCAAGTGATAGAGAAAGGAATAAATATTTATACTTTGTAGATAGAAAGACAATATTGACCATATTGAAGATAGTCGGAAATGACTATCCACATGAATCAAGAAGAATCCGTGACTCAAAGGGTGACTGGGTAACAATGGCATGGTAACTGAAACTTGATAGAAATCGAGCATAACCACAGCATGAACCAGCCGCCTGACAGGGAATGGGAATAAGGTAACGGCGCTGGTTATGCTGATTGTTCGCGCCGCGCTGCGCGCGGCCCGAATGCCGAGTTGACCTGAAAACTGTGAACCAACGAAAGGAAATCGAGCCGCGCGCTGATTCGCGCGTCTCGAACAAATCGTTGGACACAGACACTATCTCAACTTTTATGGACAACCAAACTGGCGTTCGGTCGCCAGCTCAGTTATCAATAGTGCAGGTCAACTCGGCATTAGAGAGTAAATGAAAGGTGCAAATTTTGAATGCAATTTGCTTGGATAGTACACATAATACCAGGATTCTCGCTGAGAAAAAAACCGATATCCTTTTGCACCTCCTCGCACATTTTGAAATAAACAATGTTGCATCGAACTATGATATTGACTATGTGAAATACATATCCGATCTCAAGGGTGAGAAGTCATCATCCTTGCATAAGGTACTCAAAGAAATAGATGCTGAGAATCTTGTGTACCTTTCTTTCATGCCAGCTTTTTTCAATAATATTGATTCGCTATTCAGAGGCCTCGACTATTTATCTGCACCGAATGAGGTAAAGATAAACAGTTTTCCAGAAATGGAAGCTCAGTGTCTCCAATTGCTTCAGAATGTTTACGGTAACAATGATCTTGGTGGGTTAGTTAAATTTTCAGAAATTGCAAAATTTGAGTATGAACAATTCTACTCCTCGTATTGGGAAAGTAGAAGAAAAGACTATCTTAGAGGGATCAACGAATTTAAGAAATTATGGGAAAGCGATGAAAACGATTTAGTTCTTGCCTTCCTTAGAACTCAAGGGCTTCCTGCTATCACTATATATCTTTCTGAGGGAATGAGGAAAAATGGCAGGGGATTGCGCATAAATGATTCATCTGTTTGCACCATTGCCAAAATGCCAGTCAATGACAATGAAGTCTTCGTATCTTACTACATTGCAGTGCATGAACTACTTCATCAAGTTATCGATGGTGTTACCCAAAGCATTCTTAAAATTGATGGTCAGCAAAGAAGTTTGAACCCTGATGATGAAGGATATAATATCCATGAGCAAATCGAGAATAGCGTCATACTCGCACAGCACCTGCTTATGGGGAATACGGTGAAAAACCGGACAAAAGAGTATTATACACTTGTGTCAGAAATTGCAGACATGGATATAAACAATGAATCTGAATTTATGACTCACTTCAAAGTAGATGATAGAATAAGAAAGAAATTAAAGAGCTTAGTTATTCAGAATAATCATTTCTCTAACAACTGAATCCAGCAGAATTGCGGTCAATGTTATCGGATGGCAATGCTTTACAGTCTGCTGATTCAGAGCGTTAGCGGGAGAATCAATGGACGAGTTACGGGCAATCATTAAGAGATACGAACATGTAGAAGTTGACGAAGAACTCAGTTCATTTCGAGGAATTCTAAAATTCTCCCGATCTTTCTATGCTGATGTTGCAGAAATCTACGATTGCATGACACGAGTGCGAAATAAAGATCTTCATTGTATCGGATTCAAGCGCAATGAAGCAGCTATTCTTGGCTTGCTAGTACGTGCATGGAAGCTATTGAAAGAAATCGTTCTTTACTATCAAAAAAACAATGGCGATATGGTCGCACAGCTTGACAGACAATTTATAGAGTCTGTGATAATGGCCCAGTATCTTATGCGAGGCGATGAATCTCGAATTGAGGATTATCGTCGCTGCGGATATAAATCTCGGCTAAAAATGCTGGTTGAATCTAAGAAAGGCAATGGCTTCTTCCAAACTCCCGCAGGATGTCGCTTAGAAGCTTCAATACGACGAAAGCTTGAAATAGATGGTTTTGATGAGGGATCTTTCGATACACAGAAACGGCACAATTGGAAACCAGAAGGAAAAAATTTCTACCAGATTTTCTCGGAGATAGATCATGAGGATGTATATAAGTACATTTATGGTCTATCTTCAGAGTCGTTGCACGGATCATGGACTGATTCTCTTGACCACCACCTAATTGAGACATCACATGGGCATTACAATCTACAACCATTCCATACACCCGTTGATATACGCTCTATTACGCCACTTCTGCGCTACAGCAACGTATCATATAGAGACTGGTTAATCCACATCGGTATTGATGAGTCAGTCTTCTCAAATGTATTCGACTGGATTGCTGGAATCAATGCACAGCTATTCGAAGCTTTCGAAAGAGTCTACGATCCAGATATTATTACCAGCGAAAAGAGCGCGTCTCAGGGCAAAGATTCACTATTCTTCCAGAGTTTTATTGACGAGAATCTATGGGCTACCGCCAAATGGGACGCAACCGCTTTTGAAACAGGTGTGGGACACCCTCCAACAATTGCAGTGCGATTCAAAGTTGAAGATGCTGCAAGAAAGATCTTCAAGGGATGGATTCGGAGACTTGGAAAGCGAGATCTATATGAGGAACTCCGCATTTCCATTGTGATTAAGGATTCACTACAAGCTAGCAGTAATAAATCCTATCATGTAATCATCTCATCAGAGCCAAAGAATACAGCAGAATACGCAAATGATCATGGAATACTACTTGACACAAAAAGAAGCATAGTTGTAGCACGACGTAACGAGATGCAACCATCAGAAGATTCTCCGTACCTCCACAGGTTTCTTCTAGCATATCTTCGTACAGGATCCTACTATATTGCACCAATGACTGCTGAAACTGGCTTGATGCACGATTTGCGAATTCGGAAAAGAGAGTTGCATTACTTGCACTCAGATTATTTGCGTCCAGAAGATCCTGAATTTGGGTTCCTAAGAAACTATTCTGATGCTCCAGGATGTGATTAGTGATCGATTCATTCATCAGGAGGTGATTGAAATTATCTTTCAAATGCAAAGCATTGATTCTATTATGAGCAATAGAAAAGAACTTGAGAGTGACGAGTTCTCGTCTACTTCGCTCCTTTCTTTTTTGCGATATCCATTGTGAGCTTGGAATGCAGGATGGCAATCTCAATCCATCTGTCGACTAGTTTTTTAAAGCGTTTGTAAGTAGCAACCTGCGTTCTGACCTGATCGACGAACTGGGGCCGCACATAATCGGTGCGACTCTTCATCTTATGCATGTAGCTGAGCTGGTAGTAACCGCCGAGCTTTTCGCTCGGCACCCGGTACT
>CBDVBK010000110.1:0-6741 GCA_965372215.1 uncultured bacterium
TATTCTGGCCAACGCATAATAGATGGTCGGCTTATAGTTCTGACGATCAGAGCGGGTTTATTATATTCGACAGCAGTGGCAACTATCAGTCCATCTATGAATATATTCCTCTGGGCAGTGCACCCGCGTGGACGGTATCCGATGAATTCACAAACCTTTTCGAGTGGGATGAAACATCGTTCATAGCCAGGCAGACAAAAAGTTTCCCCTGCTTCACCGCAGGCATGGATTACATATGTCGTCTGAGAGCAGGTGTCCTGAATAAAGCGATTCTTGAATTCGCTTCAGACCCTGGAAGAAATCCAAACACCGCTCTAACCGTTTACGAAAGCTCTTCCTTTGATCTACCGGAGTCTTACGACTTCTCCCATATAAACGACGCTGCTTCCATCAGACCTATGAGATTCTACGATGACGCTCTGCTGGTTTCCTTTGATTATGGAAGTGATGAATCAGCTGTTTACAGAACCACATCGCATATTGATTTCAGAGGTGGGGATAATATTAGCATCTCCTTGAACGAAAATATATATTTAGTTGATACACTTTCTTCCGATGACTCACCTCTTCTATCTGCGGCGAGGGTTTACAATGTAAGACAGACGTACAGAGTACCACTTCTATTTAACCCTTCACTTCCCTATCCGCATCGAGTAATATTAGTCAACGGAGATATCCCAGTTGAAAATTCATCCGACTACTTTGCGGATATGCATGAAGCTATGGATACCATGTTCGTATACGGTATTGACGGCACCTCAAGAGCCAACTGCCTTATGCACAACCTCCGTTGCGAAGGGAGACGACAGGATGGTCAGGTTACTTTCTACCCATCATCGGACACTCTTCTCTATCTTATGACCACATCGCTGGTCCATGGCTCCAGGGGGATTCACATGAGAGCCCTTAATTTTACCATGATGTGCGGCAATGGAGGAGGTTCCGCTCAAGTAGGTACATACAGGTGCCCCCCTCTGCTTCTCAACTGGGGACCGAGTGTCGAGACCACTAATCCTGATATGATTGGCAGATTGCACAATGTCGTTCGGATGCTCACCGGGAAGAACACTTCCAATCCTGACTTCATATCTGCTCTCATTGATGAGAATTACGTTGTTCTTGATACCAATGAGGTTCAGAATGCCGTACTAAGCGACTGGCAGCATGCCACCTGGAATGTTGATCACAATTTCATTGCTCTTGAAGAGATTGAATCGAAGGATGTGCTATTATTGGTAGTGAACGATTCGAGCAGTCCACTGGAGGAATATGAAAACTATATTTACTTCCCAAATCGATATGAGACTCATTATTTAACAATACACATAGCAGGCTTTGAATGTGATACGAGCAGCAGGAGCTACCCCAAACTTAATCTGGATTATTCCAACATGCTGCCTTATACAGCCAGTTTATACCTGCTGGAGTATACAGGTATTTGATTCAGGATGAATTCAGTCTGTGTCAGATGGATTGTTCCCGGTTAAGTGAAGACTGGGGTGAAATCCGCAGCTTGAACCATCCCGGGTATTCCGGAGGATTCATTGTTTGAGTCCTGTCACCATGGTTAGCTCTTCTGAATAATGCATACGTGGCCAATGTTCAGAACATACTATTGACAATAATATCTTATTATTTAACACTATAGATATGATATTAGATGTATATTCGTGTAATTGGTTGGTACGCCCGCCAGGACTTGAACCCGGAACCTTCTGGTCCGTAGCCAGACGCTCTATCCAATTGAGCTACGGGCGCACCGTCTATTTGGGTTGGGCCGCTATACTAACCAAACAAATACCCGTTGGTCAAGATGATATCTCGTAAATCAGATTGTATTTCATCAGCGCCTGCTCTCCAGGATAGAGATATATAACAGCGGGAAATACGTCCACTTCCACGAATTCAGCTCCTCTCGGAAGAATATCGGGATGTGAGAATTTTATCTCCATATACCTTTCTGAGCCGTTGCGTATTTCAAGCAGGCAGTTGTATCCGTTGGGATTCTGTTCAATGGTTTCACGGAGTTCAACTCTGTGTTCGGCTTGAATCCACAACGTGTCGCCTGTTTTGACGGGCCATTCTGAAGTCTCTTCACCCGCAGGTACTATCTGCCCCGCATCCGGCACATTACATGGAATCAGCTGGTTCCACCCGGCATTTATTGGCCATCCATAAACCAGGGTCAGGGGATGAGCGATTCCCTCGGCATACCACCAGCCAAGTTCAAGCTCTCCTCCGGGGATGATGAGTGTATCAGAAAGACTGCAGACCGGTTCATTCCGCATGTCCATCATCATTATGCTTTCTGTAAACCATTCTCTTCCAGTGATATTTGCAATTGAAACAGTAGCTGTAAACCTGCAGATGCCCTCCTGTATGGACCACTTATAGTTAGGCTTCCATGAGATGCCTTCCTGGAGATACTCCACCGAGGGAATCACGTCAGACATACTTGTCAGGATTGTTACCGGAATCAGGCAATCCTGAAGATTCTCCATAATTGTAACATAATCGTCAGCACTGCAGTTAAACGTTATTTCTCTTATTCCTGTCATATCAGGACATTCAAGCGCGTCGCCGGGTTCGAACCGCTTTTTTAGAAACCCGCTTACTTCAGCCGGACTGTTCGGATGGAGAACAAGGCCGACCGAATCCAGATAACGCTCTGCGTATCTTTCCCTTTCAGTACATCCCGCAAGCAGTATAATAAGCAGCAGGGTGGTCGTAACGCTCTTCATGACGTATCTATCCGTTTCAGGTTTTTTATTTTGAAGGGAACTTATGGCTCCATACATTTCGATTGGCGGTTACTCCGACCCACCGCGAATACCACATCTTTCCCTGGAAGTCAACCATAATGAACTGGTCGCGCTTATCGGGGGGGCTGGCAGTGGTAAAAGCAATCTGATGAAGTGCATCGCGGGTATCAGAAAACCTGTAAGAGATTCCATAAGAATCATGGGAGCAAAGCCCGGTTCGATGAGATCACGTGAGAGATCCGTTTTTGTTTTTCAGAATTTCAATTACGCTCCGGATATCTTTATCAGAACTCAACTGGAACAGAAGATATCTCTCATGCGAGGAGTTCCCTCAAGAAATGTTAAAGCAGATGTTAATGACTGGTGTGAAAGAATGGGTCTTCAGGATGTCTCCATGAAATATCCGGGAAAACTGAATCTTTCACAGCTCCAGCTGTTCTCGCTTGCTCCTGTTTCTCTCACATCTCCATTGGTAGTAGTTCTTGATGAGCCTTTACGGAATGTTTCCGTTTCGAGTATTGATACTGCGTTATCATTGATACTCTCTTCTCTTGAGAATGCAGCTGTTCTGGCTCTCGTACAGAAAAGGTCTCCCCTTCTTGAAAAAGCGGATAGAATCGTGACTGTCTGATGAGCGGCAGGATGTTTTTCTATTACAAAAGCAGCATTCTTCTCCTTCTCAGAACCAGATGGATTGGACCATATCTTTTTCTTCCCCCCATGCTCGCTTTCATGGTTTACGCGGAAGCCTATCTTTCGGCACAGGGTGTTACCGGAATATTCAATCTGGAACAGCGAACTGTTCTTGCAATCTGGAACACGTCTCTTCTGCTGACTCTTGTCGCGGGTATTAAATCATGTCTGTTTTTCTCCAGATTATGGGGATCATTCTGGTTCCGGAATTCTCTTTCTCTTCCGGTAAGCAGATCTTCTGGTTTCTGGGGGCCTTTTCTTGCGGCTCTGTCAGTCGCCACTGCTATTTATCTGCTTACTACAGGTGCTGTGATCGCTGCGCTTCCGGAGATAGCTCGATTCCCCTGGGTTCAGGTTCTGGCTGAATTATATGTTCCTGTTATCTGGGCAGTATCCATGGGAGCTCTTCTTGGTTTAGTTACTTCCGGTACAGCAGGGTCTTTATTCTTCGTCGCTCTGATGCTTCTTGGTTTTCTGACCGGTATGCCTTCGCTTTATCCTTCCACAGGGTGGATTCAGGTTGTTATTCCGCCTGTTGGAAGAATCATGACATTGAGCCTTGTGTTTCCGAGCGGACTCATACAGGCTGTTCTTCTTCTGGTGCATTCCGTGATCGCGTTATTGCTGGGAAGATTTCTGTACAGCGTCGGAATAAAACGAAGGTAGTTAAATCCTGTACATCAGCGATATCATTTTGAGCATATCCGATCTTACATCAGCATCAGATGATATCGGTGCGATTCCGTAAAAAAGTATGGAGTAATCGTTACAGAAGATCGCACAGGCTTTCCCTATACCCGTGATGGTTCCATTTTCCTCTATGATGTTGAAGTTCAGTGCCAGAACAAGACCCAGAGATCCGTTCTCTCTGAATGGAGACGCCATGCTTCCTTCTATCCATTCAGTTGTTCCCTGGAGGATCTGAGGAAGCAGATCGGGAGAGATGATAGATCTGAATCTTTCTTCCAGCCATTCATCTTTTCGTGTATTGGGAACAAGGTCTTCCTGCCAGTAGTGTAGATGATACTCCACTCCGGAAGCATTCGGGCCGGTTGCTATTACTCCAGCTTCATCCGTCAGGGTTCCTTCAACCGGGGGATTGAGTTCCTCGGCGAGCCATCCGAAAGCTATTCCGGGATAGTAAAGAACATACGCCGGTTCCGATATCTCGGAGCCCACGAGAGCAAGCGCGATTATAACCATTGATGCTAGCATTTTCTCCAGTCTTTCTTTTTACTTTCATATTGGCATGTGTATTCACTTCACTATAATATACATCTGTCACAAGCTGAGAGGATACAATTTGACTGCTAATCACAAACTTCTCATCATCGAGGACGACGAATCTCTCGCTTCTCTTCTCAAGGAATACCTTGAAAGGCATGGATTCATAGTCTATACCATGCACCAGGGTTCCAACGCGGTAGAATCCGTTCTTGAAAAGAAACCCGATCTTGTTGTTCTTGATCTGATGCTCCCTGATGTCAGCGGTCTGGATATATGCAGGGATCTGAGAGCCTCCTGGAGAGGTCCTGTTCTCATGCTGACAGCGATGAAGGATGACACTGATGTCGTAGTCGGGCTTGAAATGGGAGCCGATGACTATGTTGGAAAACCTGTAACTCCAAGAGTCCTTCTTGCAAGAATAAGAGCTCTGCTCAGAAGGGGTTCCGCTGACGAGAAGGCGGAAATCATTCGAAAAGGGAATCTCTACATAGATGTCCCTTCAAGAAAGGTTATCTTCGAGGACAGAAACATCGATCTGACCACAACCGAATTCGATCTCCTTGTTCTTCTTGCGATGAGAGCAGGCAGAGTTCAGGAGAGGAGCCTGCTGGTTGAAGAATTGAGAGGTATTGATTTTCACTCTTTCGACAGGTCAGTCGATGTTATTGTTTCACGGCTCAGGAAGAAACTGAAAAGCTCCTCCGAAGGAGACGATCTGATTAAGACTATCCGCGGAGTCGGCTATGTTCTTGCTGTACCGGAAGAATCTTCATGAGGAAGTTATTCTGGAAAGTCTACTTTCCTCTTGCAATCTGTGTGATCATGACTCTTCTTCTCTCTGTTTTCGCCTTGACGAAGATCATTCCTGCTCAACTCAATTCCTACAGGAACAGTGTTGAGGATTTCAGGGATTTTGTTGTTTCGTCGCAGTTCCATGATCGTGATGATATAATTTCGAAGGCGGAATCTCTCGATCTCGAAATCAGAGTAACAGCCAACGCGGGACACCTTCAACGGATTAACCCTCCAGAAGGTTATGTACCTTTACCGGGTCTTCCTCAGAACTATCCCTGGCGAATTGACATTTCGGTTTCTCAGCGCGGCGGAGTATTTGGTTTTCTGCGCCGGGGTTTCTGGCTCTTTCTTCTTATCCTGCTTCTCATGGAAGGTCTTGTTCTCTACTTCGCCCTCTGGCCCGTTAGAAAGCGTCTGGCAAAGTTACGGTGGGCTGCTTCTGAATTCGGCTCCGGCAATTTGGGGGTCAGACTTCACTCTAAAGAAAAGGGCGACCTTATAGATGAAGTTGGAGAAACATTCAACAGCATGGCGGGACAGATAAATATTCTCCTTGAATCCCATCAGGAACTGCTTGGAATTGTGGCTCATGAGCTGCGAACTCCCATGGCCCGCATGAGGCTTGCTCTTGAACTTATCAGAGAAGATTCAATTGACAGCAATCTTTCAATGATCGATAGAATGGACAAAGATCTGATCGCTCTGGATTCACTTGTCACAGAACTTCTTGCTTTCAATAAGCTTAAGAGGAAAGTGGAAATTCTGAAGGAGAAAGTTGATCTTGAGGAGATCTGCAGCGAGCTTATTCATGCTGAATCCTGGGCACGGGATGAAATAGAGATTCAGCTTGAAGGGAGCGGAAACTGTATTGGTGACCGATCATTACTTGCACGAACCTTTGGCAATCTGATCCGGAATGCAGTTAAGCATGCCGGTTCGAAGGTGATTGTCAGCATTGCTGCAAGCGATAAAGAACACTCAGCCCTGGTATCGGTTGCCGATGATGGTCCTGGCTATAATCCTGATATCTTCGATCGGCTGGGAGAACCTTTCGCAAAAGGTCATGCCAGCAATGGAACCGGCCTCGGACTTGCAATTGCGAAGAGAATTGTTGATCTGCACGGCGGGACACTGTCGTTTGGTTCCAGTAGAATTCTCGGTGGAGCTGAAGCTGTAGTAAAGATAGTAAAAGGGCGGGAATAGCTCCCGCCCTCTTGAGTTTGGCCCTATTTCTTAAGTATCCAGCGTTAATCATATCCGGTAA
>CBDVBK010000111.1:0-6506 GCA_965372215.1 uncultured bacterium
AGTGCCCAAGTCGTTACACCATTCGTGCGGGTCGGAACTTACCCGACGAGGAATTTCGTTGATTATACGGTATACTGGGAATTGACTTACAGATTCAAGCTACATTTCAGTGTGATGCCATACAGGAACATTTATACCCTGAACCAACGATATGCTTGAGCCCTACTCGATTTCCTGAAGCTGATCGACGATCAATCCGCGGCAATATCTTTTGAAGCAGAGCATCATCACCATTATTGAAATAACGACCTACTGCGAAGGCAACCATGTCTGCCAGCTGAAGCATTCTCGTATGTCGGGAATCAGCAAAATATGGAACATCTACGATATTTCCGAGATAGCCATGAGTAGTTCCCTGTGCATCAAACTTCAACATGATCTCACGAATCTGAGCATCACGTCCTGAACGATCCATAATTAGTAGACCCTTGTCTGGATAACCATTCTTGTATTGTCTTACAAGAAAAGTGTTAATCCTTTCACAAATATCCTCGAGACAATCTCGCATTGCCTGTGAATTATCTTTTACAGCTGAGACATGAATCGCTGTCACGAAAGCAATTAAGTTTGGAAAGTGAGTTTTGACTATTATATCACAGATAGAATCCAGAACTTCTTGCCGTCGTTCTGGTGCTTCTTTTCTATATCGACCTTTTCCTGAATGCACGTGCTGTGCATGAAATTCAATAGGAATCTTTATGTCAGGAAATATATACTGTTGAAGTTGATCTATTTTATCCGAGATTCCTCTGATCTGTCACTCATGAACTGCAACACCACCCAGGATGAAATTGTCCTGGGTATCCCATCCATTCGGATTACCAGATTCATCAATGTAGAATAGATACATTATAATCCCCGAATAGAAAGGCGATCGGGTGAGGCATAACCTCATCAAGTTGCATAAGGCAACCCTCCCAACCGCATATTTAATCTATTGGAAGCCCTGAACGATGTCGAACTTTACAGAAACCCCCCGGGGGGTTGGAGCCCGGGGGTCTTCTTTGCGAAATTAAAGTCGGCAGTGTCCTACTCTCCCAGAAGGTTACCCAACTAGTACCATTGGCGCTGGAGGGCTTAACTTCCGTGTTCGGAATGGAAACGGGTGTGGCCCCTCCGCTCTAACCACCGGCAATTGCCAGTTCTTTCAAATCTATGCAGGGAATCGAGAAATCCGTGTAACCGTAGTATTGATGTCTGCGGGACAGAGAGGGCTGTCACTACCCCATGTCTGAAATAAGCTCCCATAGAAGTATTGAACTGGAGCTGATTCCATCGTAAGGATGGGTAGCATCATACTACGATGTTTACTACTGACTGACCTGATATCTACCGTGGTCGGCTAATGAATTTCTTCAGCAGGTCCAGCATATTTTCTTCAGTTAAGAACTCAGCCTCGGATGGTCTCTCCAGAAACGGAGTTACATCCCTTCTGATATCTTTCCAGTTAACGGTTCGGAATTTGTTCTTCAGCTCCAGGGTGATATCCATGGAGAGAACTCTATCTCTGTTCCATCCAGTCTGAATTAGAGCGTTACGTAGAAGTTTCATGTTGGGCAGAGGCCAGTCCGGGTCGGTCATGTACCACATCAAGTCGTAGTAATCACGGCCCTTGGTATGGTTTCTTACAAATACGGCATGAAGTTTCCCCGCCAGCAGAGACGATCTGTCGTGGTGCTGGAGCCGGAGTAAGATAAATCTCCGCACCATGCTAACTTCCAGACCAGCTCCTTCCGGCGGGCTTGTATCCACTTCAACTTTAATAGACAGAACCTGTGCGGCACGGGGAGATAAACCGAGTTCAAAGGACAGCCCCGGAAATTTGATCATGGTTCCCTGAACAGATGCTACGGATCTGCTCTTAAGCGCAATATTGTAACCTTCTCTGGACAAACCGGCAACAACCTGCTCAATGGAAGACTCAAGATGAAAACCGTTGGACTTTCCTTCCAGTGAAAAATCAAGATCTTCCGAAAATCTCGGCAGGGAATAGAGGAAGCGAAGGGCGGTCCCGCCACAGAATGCCAGAGGAATCATAGCACCTGTTTCCTGCAGGAGTCCCAGTATCCTGGCCTGCAGATATTCCCGTGCTCGATTCCAGGCAGAGAGATTGTTTTCAGTCTCCTGTACAATACGGATCAGCTCTTCCTTCATGAAGTATTATCCTCCTCCCGATCCAGAAGGGATAAAATCCTGTCCGTGGCTCTTATAAGCTTAGGTTTTCCCCAGCGATGAGCATATGAAACGAGTTTCCCCCTCTCCAGCAAATCGATGTTCTGAAGTCGGAGCTGTTCAAGGTAACTATCCGAATCTCCTTCGGATTCCAGGTAAATGAGGTCCAGAAGCGCCTTCTCAGGACAGGCTATTCTGGCTTTTTCTCCCGGCGATACATTCATGGTTTCAAAACCCCATAGCAGGGATGATTTAACATGTCTGAAAATGAAGTTGCCTAGCTTGTTAGTAATCGTTCCTGAACGACCGGAAGTAACGGAAACAACTGAGGGAACATGCTCCGGGATTAACCCATACCAGGCTAAAGCGGACTGACAGCTGATGTAGGAAGCCGGTTCCATTGCATTGGCAAGGACAAAGATGGAGGGAACCTCACCCGAATAGGGAGGCGCGATAGTATAGCACCCTCTTCTAAGCATGATCACCTTCCCTTCTCTGACCCACCGGGAGATCTGGGATCGAATGACAGCCGTGTTCACATTACCAGCAAGCAGTAACCCGGTGGTGAAAACATGCGCGTTCTTAACAATTTCAAGCAATTCAATATATTTCATAGCGATAACATAACATATTCGTTAATATATCGCAATGTAATTACATTTTCGATATATCACTTTCATGTGATGGAGGCGACACCGGAGTCATTCGGATCTGGTATTTTGCGCAGTTTGTGAATATTAGTAAGTAGCAGTATAGAATATTATGATGTTGTTGTATCTACTTCATACGATGCTGGTACAAAACTGGTGAAAGCGTAAGCAAAGGAAGGTCAGAATGCCTGTTATCAGAGTTGATGGACCGAAGGTTACGGATATCGATAAAAAGCGGCGGTTCGTAAAAGAAGTAACCACTGCCGCAAGCACGCTCTTCGGATTACCGGAGAATATCATAGTCGTCCTGCTTCAGGAAAACTCTCCGGACAATGTAGCGTCCGGAGGACAGCTGATATGTGACCTGCACGAATCTTATTAATGAACACTGATGTATGGCGGATTTCAAAGCAATATGCAGAAAACCGGAATTAAGAATGGATAGAGCTGCGATCAACAGGCATATAGAGAATGCCAGAATTAAGGTAGAGTATGTTCTGGACAAGTACTATACGGACAAAGGGTGCCCGTGCAGAATCAAACAGTTCGTGTACTGGGTCGGAAAGCAGCAGGGACCGGGGTGGCAGGATAATATTCAAAATCAGCTTGTCGAATCAGCGCTGAAATTAGCCTGTTTTGAACAGATCGATGATTGCGAAAAGTCCTGGGGCCTGCAAAGCTCGTACACCTGTACGAACTGCGGTGTTGAATGGAACTATTTTTCGGTGGAATGGAGAATGCTTGCATTCCACAAACGGCTGGTGAAAGTCGGAGCCGATGATCCAGGCAGGTTGTACGATGAGATTATTTGTGACGATGTTGCCGCAACAGTCGGACATGAGCCTGATGGAAGGAAAGCCCTGTCGCTTGAACAGTGGGTCGAATTTATGCTGTGCAGAGACTACAGAATTGAGCCTTACAAACCCAGCTACCCCACCATAAATAAAACAAATGCAGGATTCTGGCAGAAACTGTTATCAGGTCTAAGGCGAAACAAGTAATTGAACAATGCATTCGCCGTGCTACCTCCTGTGTAGGTATAATCTGGGCAGGAATTTAGGCTACAATAGTCCATCTATCCTTCATTCACAATATCATTTTGCATCTCAAGGTCTGATGATTACATCAGGTCTATAGGGATAAGAAAAGTTGTAATGTTTTGTTTGATGCTCGGGAGATTATCGCATCATTTATGAGATACATACCGGTAGATTTGTAATTCTCATCGTTAAGGTTGGTCATCGCAATGATGTTTATAGAAACCTCAACTAGAATTTCGGATCTCAAAATTAACAGGTAAGTTTCTATGATTTACTCGGCATAACCAGCACAGGAATCCTTAAAGTCCATTACTTGCTACCTGTTGTTCACCCATTATTCATAGTGAGTCCACATACGAAGTATCTTAACTGTTTTCTGCTTCTTAAGAACTTGATATACAAGTCTGTGCTGAATATTGATACGTCTTGAGCAGGCACCAGACAGGTCACCAACCAGCCTCTCGAAGGGGGGAGGCGACTTGAAGGGATCATCCTTGATTATTTCAAGGAGACCTTCTGCCTTTTCCTTAAGTCCTGAGCTTGACAGTTTGTTAGCATCCTTTTGTGCTTGTTTTGTGAAGATAAGCCGCCAATTCACCAGTCGAGCTCCTTATCGCACTCATCTACGGGTGTATTCATCCCTGCTTTGATTGACTCACGCATGCCGGGTATGCTTGTAAGGTAGAGAGTTTCCTGGATAGCCCGCCAGTCATCCTCTCCTATGAGGACAGCGGAATTACGTTTTCCAGCAATCTGCACCGGTTCATGCGATTGAGCTACTTCATCCAGTAATGTGTAGAGTCGCTTTCGGGCTTCTGTTACAGTTAAGTTAGTCATTAGGCATCACCTTCCGTACGTAATATCGTACGACATAATGATCCTGTCAATCTCTGGTGAACGGTTGGCTTCAGCGGCAGCGGCGGAACAAGCAGATGACAATTGCAGGCTGATACACATTCTGCTTGTCGCGCAATTGGCTGAGCGGTGAAGCCGCTGTCCGCCTGCAAGCCGTTGATACTCGTTGAGGCCTCCCCCTCGGCATGCCCTCATGGTATCCTGGGGATGCTAACTCTAACCCAAAGGAGGAGACCCGAGGGAGTGGCCAAGCCGAACGCCTAACTGTCACCGAAAGGAAAAAGCTGGATGAGTACCCTCGCAGAGAAACTTCGAGAGAATCTGGCAAAGGCATGTGCCTTTTGACCAGGATGAAGGTACCTCAGCGCATTCCTGGTAAACATCTTTGATTGATTGGATGGTCGCTCCGCTCCCGCAGAGATGAGAAGTATTTGATGAAGTGTTCTGCTCCTCCCCCTAACCCGGAGCTAACTGGTGAATGCTACGGCATTCAGCCCGACGTTTTGAATGGGACGGCATGAGGGAACGTATGTGTTTCTAGGACGAGAAGGCTAATCCCTTCCCGGTTCATCAAGGATGAGCCGCTGATCCTCGATAAGTGTTTGGGCAGAGCCAAGTATTGAAACTAAGACAGAATGCGAAGACTGAATACAAGACGAAGAAGAGAAACAGGAATACTATCTGTTAGTGTATTGATTTACCCCTTGACAGAGGGTGGCCTCATAAGTGTTAGGTTTTGTCGCCATTTTCCAAAGTTATTACGATTTTCCCTCGGGCATGTCCTTCTCCAAGATACCGAAGCGCTTCAGCAGCCTCACTCAACGGATACCGTCGATCAATAACGGATTTTACTTTACCTGCCTCAAAAAGTTCTTTTATATAAACCAAGTCGTTTTGGCTTTGTTTTGCCCTTACGCCTCCCATTTTCCTACCGCCGGTTTCTGACATCATTGAACCCATGAGCATGGACTGGAAGATTTGAGCCATGGTACCTCCGGCCATCACATAAATGCCCTTGGGAGTCAATGCGCGCTTATAATCTGAAAGCGAATGATAGCCGTTTGCCGCAAAAACAAGATCGTACTGCTGACCATTTTTGGTGAAATCCTCTTTAGTGTAATCAATAACATGGTCTGCCCCAATCGAGCGTGCCTGCTCCAAATTCCTCGTGCTACACACGGCTGTGACTTCAGTGTCAAACGATTTGGCAATCTGAACCGCAAAAGTCCCCACTCCACCTGATGCCCCATTGATCAAAACCTTTTGCCCCGCCTGGATATGCCCCTCATCGCGCAGGCCCTGCAGGGCAGTGGTCGCCGCCATAGGTATCGCTGCTGCTTCATCGAACGAAGTATTGACCGGCTTCAACCACAATGAGCTTTCAGGCGCACTTGCATACTCAGCAAAACCGCCCTTTACCATCCCAAACACCTCATCTCCCGGCTGAAACTGCTTGACGTTTCTGCCAACCGTTTCAATCCGCCCCGACACATCCGCACCGAGTCTCGAGTCTTTGGGTTTGAGCAGCCCCCCGCCCATCAGGCGAATCAAGAATATGTCAGCGGTCAGGAAATGCCAGTCATATGCATTTACGGATGCCGCACAAATTTTTATTAAAACTTCATCATCTATAGGCGTTGGTTGTTTTACATCCTTGAGCTGAAGAACATCCGGTGATCCGTATTTTGTGTATACAATTGCTTTCATAGTATTCCTCCTGGATCGCAAAATACCTAACGTCTCGAATGAGCCGCTAGACTTGTTGCCTTCAAATCCGGCAAGTCGGCTC
>CBDVBK010000112.1:0-6360 GCA_965372215.1 uncultured bacterium
CATATGTATTATTAGCAGATATTAGATATTAAAGAGTTTTCGGAAAGGGTCTAGCGA
Organism: uncultured bacterium; assembly: GCA_965372215.1. Taxonomy (GTDB): domain Bacteria; phylum Fermentibacterota; class Fermentibacteria; order Fermentibacterales; family JCC-6; genus Aegiribacteria. Next base: position 58 of record CBDVBK010000112.1, read on the forward strand.
AAGGTGTCCGCAGAATTTCCAGGGAATTAAGAGAATATGAGAGATAGGAGTGATAGACTATCGTACTCCGCTTCTCAACAGGAGGTGAACAATGACTGAACCCGTTAAGTATCACGTCGGAGATTTTCCTCCTGACGATCTGGATTGGGGGAGTTTGATTCCGTTGATCGGTCCGGCAAACGCGGCATTGGCTCGATATGACGGAACCCTGCATGCAATACCTAATGCGGCTGTGCTGCTATCACCCCTGATGACACAGGAAGCTGTGCTGTCTTCGAAAATTGAGGGAACTCAGGCCACAATGGGTGAGGTGCTGGAGTTTGAAGCGGAAGGAGATGTGCGGTCGATTCCGGTTGAGAAACGTGATGATATAGAAGAGATTCTTAACTATAGGCAGGCCATGTATCACGCTAAAGTCATACTTGAAAAACTACCGCTCTGCCAACGAGTTGTTCGGGAGACACATAAAGTACTGATGACCGGGGTTCGCGGTCATAAGAAATCACCGGGAGAATATCGAAAGGGACCTAACTGGATTGGTCCACCTGGATGCACGATTGAAGAAGCGAAGTTCATACCTGTGTCAGCTGATAGACTTCCTGCTGCAATGAGTGCTTGGGAAAAGTATATACATACTGATTCGAAGGATCGCCTCGTCCAATTGGCTGTTCTCCATGCCGAATTCGAGGCTCTACATCCGTTTCTTGATGGCAATGGCAGACTTGGACGGATGCTTGTACCGTTGTTCATGGCTAAGACTGAACTACTGTCTGCCCCCATGTTTTACATCAGCGCTTTTTTTGAACGAAATCGCGACGAGTATTATGAGCGACTTCTTACTGTATCACGCGATGGAGATTGGACTCAGTGGGTAAGCTATTTCCTTGAAGCAGTAATCCAGCAGGCGCAGGAGAATCAAAGGAAAGCTGACGAAATCCTTGGCTTATATGAAAGGAGCAAAGCTGAATTCTCCAAGGTTATTCATTCACAGTATAGCATTAATGCTCTGGACTTCATTTTCCAGAGACCGATCTTCCGATCACCGGATTTTATAAAGGATCCGGGAATACCTTCTCCCACTGCAAGAAGAATACTGAAATTACTTAGAGATATTGGTACACTTACGACAATACGACCTGGAAGTGGTCGACGAGCAGGTATTTATGCTTTCTCGGAGCTGCTTAATATTGCTGAGGGGAATGATTTCTTTTAGTGAAATCTATGAACAACAAAATTGATTGTTGCTCATTTTATGGAAAATATGATCAACAAACTAATTTGTGTGTCATCTGTGAGCAACAAAACGGTAGCGTTTTTAACAGATGGTGAATTGAAATGAGTAAATTCGGATCAGAAAAGGATACTGTCCAGATGCCACTTATCCGGTATGCAGAAGAGATCGGTTGGACCTACTTACCATCTTCCGAAGCTCTTTCACTTCGCCGGGGTGAAGGTGGTTTGCTATTCAATCGTATTCTGGAAGAGAAGCTGATAGAGCTGAATCCAGGTTTGATTACAGCAGCTAATGCCGATGAGGTTATCCAGCGAATAGAGTCTGTTAGGAATTCGATAGAAGGTAACGCGGAAATACTTGGCTGGTTTCGTGGAGAACGTAGCATCTACGACCAGAATGAGAACCGTGAACGAAATGTCACAGTCATTGATTTTACATCACCTGGCCGAAATGTATTCCAAGTTACTGATGAGTGGCAGTACACAAACGGGCAGGAGACAAACCGAGCAGATATAATGTTCCTGATCAATGGAATCCCGGTGGCTATTGTTGAAACGAAAAGTGCCAGAAAAGAAAAGGGCATTGAGGAAGGTTTGACTCAGATTCGGGAGTACCATCACGAAACTCCTGAGATGCTGACTGCTCCCCAGGTTTTTGATATAACGCACCTCATCGATTTCCATTATGGAGCTACATGGAACCTTGATCGAAAAAACCTATTCAACTGGCGTGATGAAGAACCCGGCAATTATGAACAGAAAATCAAGCGATTCTTTGATCGAGAACGGTTCCTTGTGATGCTCAAAGAGTGGATTTTGTTCTTCTACAAGGAAGATGAACTGCAGAAAACAGTACTGCGTCAGCATCAGACAAGAGCAGTTGAACGGATTCTCTCTCGATGTGCTGATGGGTCAAGATCAACAGGTCTTATCTGGCATACACAGGGCTCCGGGAAGACCTTCACAATGATAACAGCGGCGAGGTTGATCCTGCAGGATCGGGATACATTCGGTAAATCAACAGTTATCCTGATGATCGATAGAAATGAACTGGAGGGCCAGCTTGCGGGATGGATCGAGCGTATTCTTGGTGAGATGTCTGCCCATGACATTACAATCGAACATGCCACGAATAAACGGAAACTACGCGAACTGCTTTCATCTGATTTTCGCGGGTTGATTGTTTCTATGATCCACAAATTCGATGGGATTCGGAAGGACATTAATACCAGGGACAATATCTTTGTGCTGGTCGATGAGGCACACAGAACAACCGGAGGAGACCTTGGGAACTACCTGTTAGGTGCATTACCGAATGCAACTCTTCTGGGTTTCACGGGAACTCCAATTGACAAGACAGCGTACGGGAAAGGTACATTTAAAACATTCGGTAAGGAGGATGATCAGGGATACCTCGATAAGTACTCCATTGCTGAATCCATTGAGGATGGTACAACCGTTCCACTCAAGTACACACTTGCTCCAAGTGAAATTAGAGTGCCGCGAGAACAGCTTGAAAAGGACTTCCTGAATCTGGCTCAGGCTCAGGGTGTGAGTGATGTTGATGAACTCAATAAGATCCTTGATCATGCCATGCGACTGAAAACTTTTTTGAAATCGAATGATCGAGTAGAAAAGGTTGCTTCGTTTGTAGCGAAACATTTTACTGAGAATGTCGAACCCATGGGGTACAAGGCGTTTCTGGTTGCAGTTGATAGAGAAGCTTGTGCGCTCTATAAGGAAGCTCTGGATAAACTTCTACCACCGGAGTACTCTCTGCCTGTTTATACATCCGCTCAGCACGACAGTGAGAGATTCCCGCTGGTTTATCAGCACCAGATTTCTCCTGATCTGGAAAAGAAAGCAAGGAAACTATTTCCCAAACCGGATACATTACCGAAGATATTCATCGTTACGGATAAGCTGCTTACTGGATTCGACGCTCCTGTTCTGTATTGCATGTACCTCGACAAACCAATGCGAGACCATGTATTGCTTCAGGCAATCGCTCGTGTTAATCGTCCTTTCGAGAGAGACGAAGAAACTCATAAATCGTGCGGTCTTGTTGTTGATTTCGTTGGTATTTTCGAAAAATTGGAAGAAGCACTTGCATTCGACTCGGATGTTGTAAGTGGTGTAATAAAAGACCTCGATCTTCTTCTCGACAGGTTCAAAGACCTTATGAATGGACCTGCTCGAGAGTACATTACCCTTTGCAAGGGTTCGGTGGATGACAAGTCCGTGGAGAAGGCAATAGATATTTTTACTGATCATAAGAAACGAATAGCTTTCTTTTTGACCTATAAGAAGATAGAAATGCTCTATGAAATTCTCTCACCATCACCGGACTTACGTGACTTCGTGGAGGATTTTGGAAGTATCTCTCTACTCTATCAGATAATCCGGAATGCCTTCCGAAAGAAAACAATCCTATATGGAGATGTTGCTCAAAAGACTGAACAGCTTGTCCGAGAAAAGGCAGAGAGTTCTGGCTTCAATACGACCCTTCCTGTAGTAAAAATAGACGAGAAAATGCTTAGGGCTATCAGGGAAAACGGAGTTTCTAATAAGGTAAAGATCATTAATCTGGTTAACAGCATCAGGAAGACAGTGTTTGATGAAGAAGGTATAAATCCATATCTGAAGCCTATAGGAGATCGCGCTGAAGCCATCGTGGAAGCGTATGATGAGCGACAGATTTCAACTGAGGATGCTTTAAGAGAAATGGAGTCTTTGATTCAGGAGATCGTGGAGGCAAAACGAGAGCAAGCGGAAATGGGTTTCGATTCCAGGACTTTTTCTTTCTTCTGGACACTCAAACATGAAGGACTCGATCACCCGGATAAAAATGCTATTGTTATCTTGGCAATCTTTGATCGATTTCCTAACCACAAGGAGAACATAGCTGAATTACGACAGCTAAAAGCAGAACTCTATAAAGTACTGCATCCACTAATGGGAAAAGAAAGCATGGTTAAGGTTGCTCAGAAACTATTACGTTCGGAAGAGAAATGATATCCCATAAAAAGATGATGCGTAGTGATATATCTGATAAAACACGATTCAAGGATTCAGTCCGGGAATGGTCCAGGCGCTTGAATGTGAAGCCGGTTCAGATTCGTGTTCAGAGAATGCAGAATAAATGGGCATCATGTTCTTCCGGCAAATGGGTAAGTTTCAGCGAAGATCTTCTCAGGGAGAACGAAGACTTTCAGGAGTATGTCATCGTTCATGAACTATTGCATCTACGCATACCAAATCACGGGATACTCTTCAAGAATCTGATCTCTGTTTATATCCCAGATTGGGAGAGGTTTGCCAACCGATCAGGAAGAGATTGAGAAATTTCTGAATCTGATATAATTATGTCAGATTAGCGGATTTCCTACGCGGACTTCTGGTGTATGCACAGAAATATTACTCAGGTAATAAACGCCTAGTAAAAGAATATTCTAACATAATTGTCCAGTGACAATTTCATCTCCAGCCCGAAATTTTGTTTTTGCTGATCATGGACTTCACAGTTCTTATGAGTCAATTCAATCAAGATTACAGTATTCTCGAACAAGAATACAGGTTTCGAGATTCATCTGTGTATCGTCAACGATGGTGAGTAAGTATTCCTCAGAAAAAGATTCATGATTGAAACCGAACTCTCTTGATGCAAGTACTTCTATTCTGCATGTAAACCATAGAAACCATATAGCTAACCGTGTTTCGTCCGATGCATCTCGATGAGGAATACGAGATCGTGATATGGGTTTTGAATCATCAAAGATGTAGTTGTATCGTCCATCGGGATGACTAAACCCGGAGAGATATGAATACACGAAATTATAAACGTCTCGGAGCCCGACGTCTTCCGCCAAAAATGAAAACTTCTCGGGTTGAGTCTCTGAGCGATTTTTGCCAGTGTATGAAGCAACACTATTTGGTAATTTCACGAAATATTCGTTAGCAGTGGTTTTCCCACAAAGTTTACTGAATGCGTCATAGATTCGTGCATCAAGTTTGTAGATTCTTTCGATAAAGGCAAGACAGCGATTCTCTCCTGATTGCCTGAGTAGGTATGCAAGCTGAAGCCAATCTTCATAACCTGCTCTAACCAGACAATGACTCTCAAGATAGAAACCTTTCTTGAAGAGTTGATCGACGGCCAATAGCCGGCGTAGAGCTCGCACTGCAAACAGTGATGCAATACTTTGCCTATGACTTGCTCCCTGAATCTCATTACCCAAGACCTCGTTAAATAAGAAAAGGAGCTTAGGGAGAGCTAGATCCCAGAAATACTTCTCATCATCCACACTATTCATCTTTCACTTAGGGCGACCTAGTTCCTTTTCGCGTTTGCATGCAATTGAGGAGATCGTTCTAACAGCCTTTTTGATAATTCTTTGACTCAGTACGGGTTCAATCTCGTTGGCCGTTCCTGAAATATTGGTTCCATCCCACCTTCTCACAAATGTTTGTATCTTCCTCTTCCCCCTTGATCGCACTCTATAAGAAACGTAAACAGCTAACCAACCTGGAGCACCTAATGCTGTAGATTCATCAGCGTGAATCGTTGAAAACATATAGTTGCCAGTAATTACAAGCTCTTGTTCTCCAGGAATATCTGTTGCGAAGGACAACGTAGAAACGCTATTACCATGAAAGAAGTAGGGTTTGAAGCTTTCTATATCAAGTATTGCGAATACAGTCATGCAGTCAGTTGCAGGTTCAATTCCTACATTTTTTAATATTACTTGGAAGTCATGATTTCCCAAGAAAGCGACCGTCCTTGTTTCTTCAGGGTGGATGTTCTCTGGGAGTGAGGTCTGCACAGTGTACCCGGTAAATGCGAAAAAAGGTGTCCTTGAATTCCTGTTTTCTTTGAGTTCGCGTGTCGTAAGGATAACTGACGCAATCATTGCTGCCGCAGTAACAATAAGAGTAATGGGAGTAACTATTTCGATTATACCGATATCGATCATTCGGGTTTAATCCATTCCATACTATTGTCTTCATGTTCTAGCATCACTAGTGTCCCATCATAACTCAAACAAAGACAACTGGTTAGGATTTTTATAA
>CBDVBK010000113.1:0-6254 GCA_965372215.1 uncultured bacterium
ATACGGCTCCTGAATACAGATCAGTGCAGAGCATGAATCCGGAGAGATTTTCTCATTTCTCCGAGCAATCTTGAAACCTCTGCTCTCTCTCTCAGTTCCTCAGATGTCAGGAGTCTTAGAGTTTCATTAGCCATGCTGAGTCTCCTGGCCAGAAGACTTCCAAGACCCAGATTCAGATTGATGACATTGGTACTGTTTGTATTGAGGAGTTCAAGCAGCGTGTTTCTTGACAGCATCAGTATTTCAGCGCTTCCAACTACCTTCGCGATGGATGCTCTTGGTTTGTTATCAAGGAATGACCGTTCTCCAAAAACATCATTTGGTCCAAAAGTACCTAGAATATATCCTCCGGAATCATCGTCCAGAACTACCACCTTTCCTTTTTTGATGATGAAAAGATCTGTACTTCTGTCCCCCTGCCTGAATAGAATCTGATTATTATGGGCGTAAATCCAGTGACAAGTTTCGGAAAGTATTGGATCATCGGCTGAAAACAGGGGCTTCTTATTACGAGCCCGGATATCGGTTTTCAGCTTTCTGAGTTTTTTACGTTCGCTGAGGTTCTGGTCATTTAAGATAAGAGATCTGAGGGCATCTGCCTTTCTGAGTCTGTCAACCATGGATTTTTCAAGAAAAAGAAGAAATCGAGTTCCAGGGATGGGTTGTTCTTTTAGAAATCTTACAAATGGTTCACGGGAGAGCGTCAAGACGGTTCCAGCAGTATTCGCAGTAACAGTAGCTGAACGTTTTTCTCCACCAAGGAAAGCCATTTCACCGAACACATCACCTTTTCCGAGCGTATCTATAACCCGACTTCCCCCTTTATCATCAGTTACAACGAATTGACCGGATTCAACAATAAATAGATCAGTTCCTGGATTATCCTGTTTAACAAGTATATCCGATTCGTTCACATCCATTTGTTTGAAGAGATCCCTAACACCACTTTCAGAAAGGATATCACTTGTATCAAAAACATTTTGATTTCTCATGGAAACCTCACAACCGTTCATAAAGAACCATATTATTCACATATGGGACAATTCTTGAAAAAAATTGCCGAATATCTATTCACAGCTTTCCTTTTCTGGAAAGACAATACCAAGAGTTGCATTGTCATGTCAAACCTGTCCATGCGGATTAAGGAACAGGTTAAGAAATAGCTCCGGAATTCCGTCCGCGTATGATGTTAATCAGAATTTTCACCAGAGTTAATACTGTTCTGTCAGAATTGACTTGAACGAATCGCATTGATCCTCCGTATCCTCAGGAAATTAGTACATGTGCAAATGATATCCGACACCAAAGAAATTCCGCAACTATATGTTGACTTCATTCATGCATTTATCTAGAATCTATTCGGGATTGTCTTCAGTGTAAGGAGGTGTGCAATGAAGAAACTCCTTTTTCCATTTCTATTCTTATCCATAATTACTATCCAGGCTGATCAGCCTCTTGTTCTGAGTCCCCGTCACGTGCAAGGAACCGGTCCGATAGAGATTGATGGACTGGTTTATTCGCAGACATACAGCTGGGAGCTTTTGTTGAATGCCGTGAGCAACTACAGTGGAGGTGACCGCTGGTTCTGCGATGACTTCGAGCTTGATGATAATTACTATGTCACAGAGATGTGTGTCTGGATGATGTGGCCAAGTGAAATGAACTCAATGATGAATTTTGTCATTTCAGTTGATGATACCGGAGACTCAGACCCCAACACAAACACCGATTTATGGGTAGAGAGCGTACCCTGCACCAACACCTTTACAGGCGACAACCACTGGGGTTACGACATCTACGAGACGTACTGCACCATCAGCGCAGACGCTTACCCTGAGCTTGATGCGGGTGTCCACTACTACTTCGAAACTCAGGCTGACTGTGTTGATAACTGCTTCATCCTTTTCAGCTGCCACTTTGTTGCCGATAACTGTTGGTACGATGATGGTTCAGGTGTATGGGAATATTTCTTTTATTCTTCGGATTTGTTTTTTGATTTTTACGGAGAACCGGTTAATGCTCTGGAATCCGAAACCTGGGGCAGTATCAAAACACTATTCTAGAGATTCGTAACAGTTACGAATTAAAGAATAGCGACCTTTCTATTAATAAGTTCGAACTATTTCACTAAGTTGTTGAAGTATGTCCCTGCGGGGTAGCATCTCCCTAATGGTGTATTATGCTGAAATAGAGTGGAAAAGCGTGAAAACATATCACATTACCACTACAGTTTACTGTATTGTTGCCAAAAGCGTGAAAATGTGTTAAACTCAAGTTATGGGAAAAGTGATGAGCGTCTATAAGAAAATTGATTTATTAAGAGAGCGGTATTATCAATCTGCTCGCAATAAGGATTCTTTGCTTAAACTTATCAGTGAAGCAGAGGTTGCAGAACAGGTCTATAATTCAAATGCCATTGAAAACAGTACCCTGAGTTTGGAGGAGACTGAGAAAATACTCCTGCATCTCGATTTAGATCGATATGTCTCCGAGCGCGAAATATTCGAAGCCAAGAACCTGGCGCGAGTAGTTACATATATAGACACAAAAGCAAAGCAGCAGGAACTGAACCTGGAAATGATTCTGCTTCTTCATAGAATGTTGATAACGAATATTCGCGATGCTATAGCAGGTCGATTCAGGAAAAATGATGAATGGGTGAGAGTTGCTAATCATATCGCTTGTGATCCTGAACAGATTATAGGAAAACTTGAAGATATGTTCATCAAATACAATTCTTCGGTGAATGAGAGTATTATAAGAAGAATTGCTGTCTTCCATCTCAGTTTTGAACACATCCATCCGTTTGTCGATGGTAATGGGAGAATAGGAAGGGTGCTTAACAATTATTTACTGATCCGCGAAGGTTATGTACCCATAAATATTAAATTCATCGACCGTACGTTGTACTATGATGCTTTTGAAGAGTTTGATAGAAATAACAGTAGTTCGATTATGGCAGAAATAGTTGGGAAAGCAATTACCAACAGTTATCACAAACGATTAGCCTATCTGGATGGAATGGACATTCTTACTCTTAATGAATACTCAAAGCAGAATCATCTTTCGCATTCGAATTTAATCAATAAAGCCAAACGGCAAACCATTGAAGCTTTTCTGGAAAAGGGAGTATGGAAAATAGGTAATCCAACCAGTAAATAAACGAGTAATGAATGAAACAGGAACCCATAACGATTTTACCCGAATTGAGCGATTCCTCCATCCCTATGCTGAACTGGTCTATTCGATCTCTGTTCTCAGAAGCTGGATAAAGAGATGGCGACCTTTCTATTAAAAAGTACGAACTTTTTCCTTATATGGCTCAGAAACATTGCAGAGGTAATGAACTCTGATGCCGCAACTAAATGTTGACTTCATTCATGCGTTTATCTAGAATCTATTCGGGATTGTCTTCAGTGTAAGGAGGTATGCAATGAAGAAACTCCTTCTTCCATTTCTATTCTTATCCATAACTTCTATCCAGGCCGGTCAGCCTTTGCATCTTAATCCGCAACATGTAGTAAGATGCAGTTGTGTGGAGCCTGTTTTGACTGACAGTAAAGTATACTCACAGGCATATGAATGGGATTTACTGGATAACGCTGTGTCAATATACGGTCCTGGAAACCGCTGGTTTTGTGATGATTTCTGTCTCGACGAAAATTACTATATCACGGATATATACACCTGGGTTATCTGGACTGGAGTACATGCTTCCCATATGAATCTGGTGATATCAGAGGATGATTTAAACGATTCGGATCCGAACACAAATACAGATGTATGGGCTGAGAGCGTTCCCTGCACAAGTACTCCTACTGGTGACAGCCAATGGGGATATGATTTCTACGAGGTTCACTGTGTTATCAGTACTGATGTATACCCTGAGCTAAGTAAGGATACGCATTACTACTTTGAATATCAGTCTCCCTCCCCTGACAATACATTTGCATTGTTCAGCTATATCTGCGTTGAGGATTGTGCTTGGTGCAATGATGGTTCCGGTGTTTGGGTAAGTATGGATACGTGGTGGTCACCATCCGATGCCTTTTTTGTATTACTCGGAGAACAGTTTACTGCAATTGAACCTGAAACCTGGGGAAGTATCAAGACCCTCTTCTAATTAGTTTCATTAAAAGGTTTCCCATGTCGCGTTTAACAGTGGGTGGCACGTTTTGGTGATCACAACGGGCAAAACTTCAAACCCTTTTGGGAATGGCTGCTGACATTGAATCATTTGCAAATTTGCAGGATTGGGCATCACGGAGTAGCGAAATTCTACCTTCCAGACGGTATGAAAACAATTTGACACTTGACATACGTCCCCAAATTGAGGACATTTGTCCTCAGAATGGGGGCAATTATGCTTGATGTTCTTTTTCCGAAAGTCCGCCGAAAATTGCTGATCCTGTTTCTATTAAACCCCGACAGATGCTACCATCTTCGAGAGATTATCAGGATTCTGGAATGTGGCAAGGGTTCTGTTGAGAGAGAGTTGTCTTCTCTTCAAAGAGTGGGAATTCTGAAACTCAGAAGAGAAGGGAATCGAACTATATACGAAGCGAACCGCGAATCTCCGATATTCCCTGAACTGCAGGGACTTGTGCTGAAGACTGAGGGTATGGCTGATGTTATTCGTTCTTTTATTCGGGATCTTCCTGGTCTTCAACTGGCGATGATATTCGGCAGTGCAGCATCCGGAGGCATGGATCGCTTTAGTGACATTGATTTGCTTGTCGTTGGGGATCTTTCCTTTCGAGATATCTCAAAGGCACTCCTCTCCGCTCAGAAAGAGCTGGGGAGGGAAATTGCCCCGACTGTTTATTCCATTGCTGAATTCCGAACGAGAATCACTGAAGCGCATCATTTCCTTGTTAGAGTACTTTCAGGTCCCCGAATAATGCTGATTGGAGGTGACGATGAACTTGAGAGATTGGGCTGGTCAGCATCCGGATGATCTGATTGAGCAACAATCGGATCTACAGGTCATAGAAGAACTCAGGAAAGTTGCTGAAAGAGAAATACTGGACGCTAATTCGGTGCTCTCTTCTGAAGGGAAACTGGGACATTCGCACAATGCGATAATCGCAATAGCATCTGCGGGGTTAGCTTTGGAAGGATACAGGATAAGAAAGGGTTCACCATCTCATCATTACAGAATAGTAGAATCTCTGGAATTCACTCTTGGACTGAAAGAGGAGGAAGTCAAGGAGCTGCAGGATTATCGCAGAAAGCGGAGTCTTTCAATATATGAGCAGTCTGGTATGGTAACTGCAACGGAATCAGCTGGTGCGCTCTCAGCTGCCCAAAGACTGATACATATTCTGGATGAACGACTTTCCGAAAGCAAATATTAACCTCAAGTACTGAAGAAGATTCTTAATAGCATGCTCCGATAAAGAATGGCGACCCTAATCATGTTGAATTCGAACTATTTCATTGTTTGGCTCATGAATATCACTGAGTCAAACAAGTTTGCATATGGATGAAATTGACTTTCACGAAGCAAATTACTAAAATATGTATATAGGCTTGTATTCAGCGTAGGGAGGTGTTGTGTGAAATCTTCTACGATCGTGTTGTTTTTACTAGCTGCTTCTATTCTTGCTGATCAACCTCTTTTCCTGAGTCCTCACCACGTTCATAGGAACGTTCCAAATGAGGTTACATTGAATGACGATCTTGTCTATTCGCAGAGATACATGTTCGAAAAACTATATGAGGGTTGCAGCAACTACAGCGGAGGTAACCGCTGGGTCTGTGATGACTTCGAGCTTGATGGCGATTACTATGTTACAGAGATGCACGTATGGATGATCTGGACCGGTGCTCAGGCAACAACGATGAATTTAGTTATATCAGAAGATGATCTTCTCGATTGGGATCCCAACACAAACATTGATGTATGGGCTGAGAGCGTACCATGTACCAATACTTTCACTGGTGACAACAATTGGGGTTACGATATCTACGAGACTTACTGCATAATAAACGCGGATTCATATCCTGAGCTTAACGCAGGTGTTCATTACTACTTCGAAACTCAATCTGAAACATATGACAACAGCTTCATTCTTTGTCCTGAGAATTTTATCGGTGACTGCATCTGGTATGATGACGGTTGCGGTGAGTGGGAAAGACCCGAAAATTTCTGTCCGAATCCTGATCTGTTCTTCGAATTCTACGGAGAACCTGTGAGTGCCCTTGAATCCGAAACCTGGGGCAGCATTAAAACACTCTTCTGAAATTCGTAA
>CBDVBK010000114.1:0-6042 GCA_965372215.1 uncultured bacterium
GAAGAGAGTATAAAACTGATGATCCGTTCTCTGGAAGATGCAGGATATTATGGGACTACACTTTCGGAAACGCTGACGATGAGGGATGGCCTTAAAGTTTATAACATTCTTGCCGGCAAGAAAGGTATGAAGGACCTTCATATATTTTTCAAGGAAAAAGGGCTGTTTGAGTATCTGTTGAAAGTTCTGAAAATAAAGGACTGGTATCTGGGCAGTGAGCATACGGAAAGTGTTAAAAAGACAGCTGTGGGAATTGCGGAAGTATTGTTACTGAAAGAGGATGAAATCAAACTTATAGGAACATCCGCCCAGCTGCACGACATTGGGAAATGCGCAATTCCATGGTACTCACTGAATAAGATTACACCTCTGGATGATCTTGATTGGGAGGTTCTCCAGGTACATCCGGCTGAAGGGGCAAGGATGCTCAGGAAACTGGGTCTGGAAAAAGAAGCGGAGATCGCCGAGGGCCATCATGAGAGAATAGATGGCAGCGGTTATCCTGAAGGCAAGAAGGATATCGCTCTTTCAACAGAAATAGTAGCAATAAGCGATACCTACAATGCGGCAATTACACCAAATAGAAAATACAGGATTCCCAAAATACCCATGGATGTTCTATATGAACTCAGAAAAGGGAAAAAAGGTAAATTCTCATCAAGAGTCATCAGTGCTCTGGAGAAATACGTTAAAGAAGAATCCTCTTAAAGAACCTGTTCTTGCTGCGGCAGATCAATAAGATAGAGCCTTGGCCAGGTGACCGGATCACTGACCCATGCAACCGCTCCGTTTCCCGTAATTCTGACAGTCATCTCATCGATATCAGGATCGTCCAGCTCCAGTGATGCCGTGAAGAGCAGCTCACCGCTCATGTCATATACATTCCAGAAAGGGTATCTGTATCCTCCGAGGCGAACCCACAGCCTGTCCAGATTATCAATTCCGAGTTCCGAAGCACATCTTCGATAGAGTATCGGATCGAACGTGAGGTCGATTCCGGACATCCTGCCGCCACCGCCTCTTCTTCTGGCAGCGAATTCCTCGAATTCCGCTTCCTCATCAGCAAGCTCTTCATCTGTTTTGTGTACGGATTCAACCTCTTCATTTATCTCGAGGAAAATCTCCCCTTCAGGAAGGAATCCGGTAATGTTGATTCTATCAGAAAAGGGCATTGAAACAAACACTTTTCCTGAATTGCCCGATGTAAATATCGGTGTGATCTCGGCACTGAGGGGCCCCAGCCTGGAAGGATCGAAAGGAGTCATGTCTTCAGCGTAGATGACAGTCGGTTCAGGATTGTCAGTCTCAAGTCTGGCTACTGAATAACCCATAAGCCCCTCTTCCCGATCAAAAGCGGGAAGCAGCCCGGTATAAGTATTATTTCCCGCAGACCTCACAGTAAACGGTGGTCGCGGAAAGAAACCGGTGACATCCTCTATCCAGGCAAGAGAATCATCGAATACCTTTATCGCGCCTCCGGAAATGTCAGAGACGATAAACCTGTTGTCTTCCAGTATTGCTATTCCCATCGGGTTCTGGAATTCTCCCGGTCCGCTTCCCTCTCTCCCCGCACTTCCTATGAAGCTGCCATCGCTATCGAACCGGCGTACATTCAACGTAGACAGATCAATTGCAAGAACACCTCCATCAGCGGTCTTGACAGCATCCACTATTCTGCCGAATACAAGATTTGCCTCTCCTATCTCCACACCTATTGTGCGAAGGACTGTCAGCTGAATATGCGGTGGACCTTCAGGCATATTCTCACTAACCACATCATCTGTCTGTTCGGTACTGCCGCTGTCACAGGAAGTGATCAGCAGGAAAACAAATATCGCTGATAGAAGGAACATTTTTTTCATTAGAACTCCTGTCGAAATATTATTAGATACCAAATATACCAGCATATTCTACAGATAATTCAATTGATTTGCGATACTGTGATAATTCTGTAACAGATCGTAACAATACTGAGATTTTGTTAATTTGGTTTGATTCATATATTTGATAAATCTTACTATTCCAAATGATTAAAAATAATTAGGTAAGGCAGGTATCTGATGACAGATTCAGCGGCAGTGAAAAAGGAGATCTCGAAGAACATATCCAGGATATCCCTTAATGGAGCTGGTTACGTTGACGCGAGATTTTATCTGGACGACAGATCTGAGACAATTCTTCTGTATGATGGAGATCTGGAAGCTAACGATACGACCGTTGAAAGCGGTATCGGTGTAAGAGTGCTATGGGGTGGCGCCTGGGGTTTTGCGGCAACCAGTGATATGTCCTCTCTGAGTGCATGTTTTGACAAAGCGCTGCTGAATGCAAAGACAGCTTCAAAGCTTGTGAAAGTACCGCTTCTCATGGGAAACAGAGATCCTATTACAGGCAGTTACTCCTCACCTGTAGCGGTAGACCCCTTTACGGTGAGTCTGGAAGACAAACTTGGATTTCTGACTCGACTGGATGCAGATCTTGTAGACGATTTTGTCCTTAAGAGAATGGTATACGCTAATTTCCAGAAGAAGAGAATTTATTACCAGAACAGCGATGGCACAGAGATCAACAAGGCTCTGGTCAATGTTTTCGGCATGATGATGGTCATGGCTCTGGATTCCGATGGAGAGATGCAGCGAAGAAGTATGAGCCTTTACTCAACCGGTGATGGAACCAGTGGCTGGGAGATGATTACCGAACCGGTTCTTTTTGCAGAACACAGCATCAGAATCAAATCGGAGCTTAAGGAACTCATTGCAGCTGATGCTCTGGAATACGGTAGAAAATCTGTAATTCTCCTTCCCGGACAGGGGCATCTTCAGGTTCACGAAACCATAGGACATCCTCTGGAGCTTGACAGAATTCTCGGTTATGAACTCTCTTATGCGGGCGGATCCTTCGTTAATCTTGATTCATTCGGAAAACTGCGATACGGAAGCGATAAACTGTCTGCTTCTTCGTACGGAGGTATTGTTAATTCTCCAGGATCCTTTGGATACGATGACGACGGAACCCCTGAGAGAGATTATCTGCTTATCGACAGGGGAATCCTGGTGAATGCTCTTACATCAAGAGCTATGGTGAATGAGGCCAACGAGAAAGCAGGACGGGAAGTATTCAGGCAGAGTGGGGGGGTCGCCAGGGCAACTTCATTCTACCGCGCTCCAATCGACAGGATGACAAACGTTAATATCCTGCCGGGTGATGACGGATCGCTTGAAGATATTATTTCCTCCACAGAGGAAGGGATCGTGGTTGATAATCCTGTGTCCTGGTCTATCGGATCAAACAGAGAGCACTTCCACTTCGGATGTGAAATTGCCTGGGAAGTGAAAAACGGCGAGAAAACAAGAATCCTCAGGAATCCAACTTATCAGGGACATACACTTGAGTTCTACAACTCCCTTTCAGCGGTAGGTGACGAATCGACCTGGAGAGTTGAACTGGTTGATAACTGCGGTAAGGGTGAACCAAATCAGGTTATGCAGATAGGGCACGGAGTTCCTGTTGTGAAATTCGATGACGTGATTACCGGAGAAAGGAAGTAAACCATGCTGGACGCGAACATCAGGAAGATTCTGATGGAAGTAAGGGATCAGGCCGCATCGGAGGGTATACAGGCTACACTTACACTGCACCATGAGAAGAGTCATCTCATGCGGATCGGCAACAGTTCCATTTCTCTCAATACTTCAGAGGATCTGACCAGGCTGGACATAGAAGTAACCGATGGAAGAAAGCAGGCAAGCCAGACTTTTCTCGGCATGATTGAAGGAAAAGATACTATTCGGAATGTGCTGGATAAAGCCCTGGAAAAGGCAAAAGCTGCATCTCCCAAAACCTACGACCCAATCCCTGACGAAGTAGAAGAATCAGTATTCGAAGAAATCCAGTACGATGAAGCTCTCGCAAACCTTGATCCGGGAGTTAAGGCAGATGCTTACAGAGAGATATTCTTAAAACTTGATGGTAATTACAATTACTCCGGATCATGGTCCAGCGGATCAGTGGAGGTCTACGTAATAACTACTGCAAACAGAAATGAAGTTTATCACAGAGGAACTGATCAGCTGTTCACTGTTGTACTTAAGCATCCCGGAAAGAACTGGGAGCTCATTAACACCCAGACCGGATGGAGAGCCTCGGATTTCTCTGTCGAGAAAACAGTAAAAGAGCTGGGGCGACTGATTCCTGTCTATGAGGAGCATCCGGGATATAAAGTTGAACCTGGTGAATATACCGTTATTTTTGGTTCTGATGCTGTCTCGGAGATAGTTAATCTTTCTGTGTTTACAGGTTTCATGGGTAGAGGCTGGGAAGAGAAGCAGAGCTGGACTTCGCAGAACAAACCGGGTGATGAAGTTCTTGGAAAGAATATCACTATTTCTGATGATCCATTCAATCCTCAGACTTTCATGTTCAGATTTGATATGTCCGGAAGGAAAAGAAAACACTTCCCGCTTATTGAGAACGGAGTCCTGATGAACCTGATGTACGACTCCTCGACAGCAGCAAGATACAACAGGGAGCCAACAGGACACAATACGCGTTCTATGGGAGTAGTACTGAATACCGGAGATGGATTTGAATGCCCTCTTGAGGCTGTCAGGGATATGGGCAGAGTTCTTTACATTCCTGCTCTTCACTACATGAATATGCCAAGTCGAAGCAAGGGAATATTTACGGGAAGTTCAAGATTCAACGCCCTTCTTATTGAGGACGGCAAGGCAGTGTCACCCATATTCTCAACCAGGGTAACCGATTCCATCCAGAATGTTCTTGGTAACGTAAAAGTAATCTCGTCTGTTTCTGAATCCGTAAACGGTTCGAATACATACGGCAGACGAATGCCTGTAGCTATAAGCGTGCCGTCATACATTGTGGCAGAGGGAGTGAAAATCACGGACAGCGCAGATTCTTTCTGAAAAGAGGATACAGTCAGCAAGGTGATGCAGAACCTGACCACGGTTCTGGTGGTCGGAGGGGGACCTGCCGGGTCCTCATGTGCCTGGAAGCTTGCATCTGCTGGTGTGCGATGTCTGCTTATCGATAAGGCTGAATTCCCGAGAAACAAGGTTTGCGGTGGGGCTCTCAGCGGCGGAGCGGCTGGATTGCTTATCAATTCAGGCATGATTTCAACTGCCGAACTCGACCGGCTTACGGAAAAAACCCACAGAACACTGTCACTCTGGAACAGGGAAGAACTTCTCAGCACTTATACATCATGCAATAACCCCGTCCGGATTATCTCAAGGATGGCATTCGATAATTTCCTTCTGGAAAAAGCAGCGACTTCCGGAGCTGAAGTGATTACAGGTGAAACAGCTGTATCCATTGATTCTTCATCACTCAGAACTTCTTCCGGCAGGAGTATCAGATACTCCTTTCTTGTTGGAGCAGATGGATGCAACAGTTTCGTCAGAAAAACATACTTTGGAAGATCAGGCAGAAAAACCGGTATCGGACTCGAGCTTTTCCTCCCTTTATCGGAAGTTAATGATATTACCGACGGACTTCATATACATTTTGGATATCTTCCTTACGGGTATGTATGGGCTTTTCCGGGAAAGGAGAACATCTGTATTGGTGCCGGTGTTGTCGGCAGCAAAGCTTCTCCACAGGATGTGGCGTCAGCTCTGAAGGAATTTCTCGGTGCCAGGGGAATATCAGCCGGGAATGAAGTCATGAAAGCTGCTTCAATACCTTCACTGTCGCTGCATAAATCCATGGGTGCCGGACAGGTATTCCTTGCCGGAGACGCGGCTGGTCTTGTTGATCAGGTCTCAGGAGAGGGAATCGGACATGCGATTGAAAGCGGGTTTCTCATAGCGGATGCCATCATATCCGGTGGGGATAGAAAAACCATGCTGATCAGAGCAGATGAGGGATGTCTGGGTACTGTCAGGCAGTCAGAGTTCTACAGGCACCTTCTCTTCAGCCGTCTGACGGAGAGACTTGCCATGAGAAAGTTGAAGGAAAGCGATACCTTTGCCCGTTGTTACTGGAACCTGATCTCCGGAAGTCAATCCTACAATGAAATGTTCC
>CBDVBK010000115.1:0-6020 GCA_965372215.1 uncultured bacterium
GCAAAATAAGAATAACCTTATAATTATGCAAAGAAAAAATAATAATAATATCTATAGAATTAAGAAATAAATCATTAAATTCCAGCCGTATCGGAATAGTGGGCAAGCTCCTTATTTCCTTAAGAATAAATCGCAGATTGCTTAAAATCAATTGATCTCTTGATACTTGACACCCGCCCTGAGCTTTTTCAACTAGAATAAGTTGATCAGAATTGGGAAGAGGTTTATAACGCTCTACGAGACTATCTATGTGCTTAGGAATTTCCATCATCATCAAGATTTTCTAGTGGTACATGTTCCTTGGGATCTTGAATATAATAGAACAGTAGAATCTTACACCCACCCATGGGCGTGAATCCTACATGATGTTCATCCTCGAAAACATTTTTAGAACGGAGGAGTTCGTTCAAACTATCTTTTTCTACCTTATCTTCCATATCGAATATCTCGACCTGTAGATGTCTTGTACTCATACTGCTCTCTTTCTACCCTGAAGGATACGAGCCCAACATAGTCACCACCTGTTGATGAAGAGTTGGGTTTCTAGCCTGCATTTCATCCAGGAATCTCTTACGGTCATCATCGTTCATGAGTTTTGTTCTCTGAACTATTTCTCCGACACTTCCTTGTTCTTCTGACATCATCTGCATGGCTGGATCTTGTACTGCTTGATCCATAGCCTGATGCATTCGCATCTTATCCTTTGCTCGATTAAGTCCCGTGGTAGCGTTACCCATTCGGTCCATCATAAAGGCTTGTTCAGCTTCCATAGACCGCGCCATTGCCGCGTCCCGTTCGCTCATGGCGGTTTGTTGTGCCATGTACTGATTTACATAATTCATTGCCCATTCTTTGGAATAACCCCTATTAATTAAACCATCTATCATAGTAGTTATACTATCGGTCATTTTCTCCATCTCGGAGATTCTACGTTCTGTGTCCTTGGCAGCTCTGACATTTTCTGAGTCAGTCATCATTTCTGCGCGTTTGGATTCTAGCACCGCTTCCATTTCGGCCTGATATTCGGTCTCGTCCTTTATTTCTTTCTTTACCTGTTCGCGCTCCTCTGTTGATTCGTAACCAAGTTCTTTTACATAGGTTCTGACGGACATGAGCTTTTTGTCCACTGCTTCACCAACCAGTTGTTTGTGAAGAGAATCATCTAGCTTGCGAAAATCTGTCATTTCGACTTCACATGGAGGAAGGGAAAAATGTTCTTGAATGGTTTTTCTGGTATGTTCGATATACCTTTGAGTCATGTCCCTCTGGCTGAGAAACCCGTTTTCAAGAATCCTTACAGCAATAGAGTTGGCGGCAAAAGGCCCTTGTCCTGTGAGTAAACCCTCTGCAATACCAAGTCCGGTAAGAAGCTCCTTGGTGCCCTGCTCTATCTCTCGTTGTGGAAGAAATGCTCTACCCTGCTGATTCAATATCCCGGCAGTCACTGGCATAGGCATTACAGCTACCCTGTTATCGTCGTGTTGTGATTCCTCATACGCCTCTTCAAGCATTTCCCTGATATCTTTCATGTCGAATTTAGCAAGTAGACTATCTAGTTCTTTAGCCGGTGCGATATAATGCTTGGGATTAATATGTTCCTGGGCAATAGCTTCGGCAGCACGCCTCAATGTATTGATGAAAAATATTATCTGAAAAGCAGACACCAATAAGGGCCATGCCCATGGGGATTCCTTCTCGAATATAGGAGAGGGCATCTTGAAATGGAATATGGAATGTGAGAAATATTCTACTTTTTTACGCGCTCCCACAGCTTTGAGAACTACCATGGGTTCATTAGTTAATGTGAATGTATCATTAGCATTGATATTCCTTTTTGTTTGTTCGGATGCAGTGTAAAGATATCTTCTGGATCCTGAAAATTCAAGTTCCTGTATTTCCATCCTGAAGAGATTGAGCCGACCTGTAGATATTCCAGCATAGTTATTCCTATCCGGTATATCTCTGGTCATATACTCATGTTCCATACCCTTACATTTTGGACATTTGGCCTTGAATTTATCTTTAACCCATTTTAGTTCCTTCAGGTCTTGGATAGGAACTTCAAGGCTTTCTCTGACACTTTTGAGTCTCTTGTCCCTGTCCTTGGCATCTTTAGGAATCTTAACCTTGGCTTTCTTCAGACATGCTTTACACACTGCGCGTCTTTCGAACGGCATATGTAGTATTGGAAAACTATTGGAATACAAGAAATAATCTAAATTAAGCTCAATGAGGGCTTTGTTAATGTCAAGATAATCTTCGTAAATCTTACGATATTTTTCTTCTACCTCAACGCCTGTAAGTTCAAGATCATCATCTGGTTTTTCATCGTCTTTGCGAGCTGTTATAGCAGTAAATTTCAGGGGAGTGATGGGATATTCTGCTAACTTGTATAAAGCTCTCAATATTAGAATATTGCTTTTGTAAACCTTTTCTGCTATACGAAATGCTTGTTTAATGTCTTTTGGAATATATATAGCTGCCAGAGTTGAAAACGGATCCTTGACCTTACTCTCATCTCTTCTTCCGCCTGCTCGTGATACGGGCATCATGTACCAACTTCTTCGAGAGAATCCTTATATTCAAGATATTTATCTATAGCTGCAAGCCTTGTGGTATGAATGTCGTCCTCTCCAAGTGACGCTCCTGCCTGATATGCAGCATAATCTATCTTAGCCTGCTCTATGGCCTCAAGATTACGTGATGTGGCTTGAATAAGGTGTTCTAATGCCTCGTTGACCATACCGCCCAGTGGTTCTTGAGGAATCCAGCAAATTCCATTAGATACTAACATTGATGCTGCCATGAACTGCACATCACGACGATATACGTGTTCAGGTTGCAGCTCGGTTAATATTTTTACACCATAGGCAAGCTGAGCTGGTGAACACTCTTGCCCTATTTCCATATCTACAGGAATGTTATTAAAGCATAAAACACATGTGGTAAAAGGGTGCCAGTCTTCCCATGGTACCGTGGTTTTGATGCAAAGCTTTAAGGCCATGATTTTATCCTTGTTAACGCGGGGAGGATCTATGCCTACTTCGTTAAGTATTTCGTCCCATATGGTCTCAGGTTCCCAATTAACCCATTTATATCCTAATTCTTTATACATAGCACGGAGAACTGGAACAGGAAGAGATTTTTCGTCGGAAAGAATTTTGGCAACATTGATCACGATGACCGTTCTGTCAACATCTCCAATACCTTTTGCTTATAAGGCGCAGGTAGAGATGTAAGAGCTGTTTCTGGATCCCTTTTCATTTCCTCAAGAGCTTCGGGGCCCAAAAGTTCTGTGAATGTTCCCTCATCGCTGGACATAGCCTCTAAAAGCTCATCTTTATCCACTTCGACTCCAGACACATCAATAACTTCAGCTTTTTTTCTAAAGTCAAGGATAGATGCTCCTGCGTCTGGATAGTGTATGCCATAAAAAGCATCCATAGCATATTGCCGGTCGGTAGCATCAAGAGCCACCGTCAATTGTTCTGGAGTCGCTGATGCTGTTTTTAACATCAGACCAAGATAAGCGGAGTGCGATGCATCTGGAGCAAATTTCAATCTTTCATTGATATTTTGCTTGGCATACTTGCTCATTGCCGCGGTCTTGTATAAATTGATAGCGGAATCTTCTGGAATTTCTACCCCAAGAGTTTCCGCTCTTTCTGCAATGCTTTTGGCATACTCAAATGCATATTTAATATGTATACCGTGATGTCTTGTTTCGAATCTACGCATCCTGCGAGTTACTTGTTCAGCGGTATCAATGGGAAATCTACGCATCGATCCGCCATTGTAAGACTCATTGATAGCGAAATTGCAATCCGCTGTCTTTTCTATTCCTTTCGAGGCCAGTTTACACTCATCTCTAGGAGTAAGAGCGTAGATGTTTGAAAGGAGGTCCCGTGCCTCTGCCACTTTATGCATGCCAGGTAAAAACCGTCTTGCAGCAGCACCTAGACGCATATCCAAAATGTTGTTAGCTTGTTTTGGAATAAGTTTTACATTCGCAATCGCGGCAGCCTTGCTCATAATTGTTTCAAACTTATTACAGAGCGGAAATTCCCTAGAACGAGATCCATCTGATGCTACTATAATCAGACCAAAATCATGATCATCAAGACGATCAAGCTCCTTGTCCGTCATAGGCTTCTCACCATACTGCGCAGCAAGCTCCCCTAATTTAACTAGATTGAGCTTACCCGTTCTGACCATGTCATAATGATCTAAGGCTATAATATTCAAAAGGTGCCCCCCTTTTATTTCTTAATCTATTCTACGCAAGCGATCCCTCAATGTAAAGCGTAAACAAAAGCGTCTTCAAAAGATCGTCTGTTGCTGAAGCCGCTGGATCAAAAGTATTGATGGTATATGTAATGCCAGTTCCGGGTGATGAGTTATCTTCTGATACTACAAGCCAATCAGTAGCGGTATCATCATATCCGGTAATAATATATATATCAGTACCAATTGTAATTTCATCTTTCGCTACTACTCCCAGGGCTACAAAATCACTCGAAGCATCGGCAAAACGATCTGTTAAATACTCAGTAGAACTGATACCTACAACAACATCTGCAGAGCCGCCGCCAGGACTGGTAATCTCCTCTCCGTCTTGGAAAACACCAGATGGTTTGATTAACTCAAGCTCTCCAATTCCTCCGTAAACTTCAAATGCGTAAACAACAGCCGTGTGCCCCGAAAGAGCACCTGTAATGGTTTCTCCTATCTCAAAATCTGCAGTACAATTTTCAAAGCTCATAAAGGATTTCTCTGGAACAAACCCAGTAGCTGCGGTAACTACCTCTTTGTCACGCACATATCTCTTGAAGGTTAACTCGGCATAATATGGAGCAGCAAGCCATACGGCACTTTCAACCTCTGTGAAGTCGAAATAGCACTGCGTGGTATCATCAGAGTTAACATAGCAAGTACGTGTTATGGTCTCGTCTTCCTCCGGATAATTCTTGAGGGTAAGAGATATTGTATCAAACGCATTAAGATTTACGTCTTCTCCATTCAGATCTGATATTGTGAGGAATATCCGTCCCTTGGTCCCCTTGATTATTCTGGGGAGTTGGGTTTCAACCAGCATAAGCATATAAGTGTCTGTCATGTTAACTCCTTCACCGAAGATTATACTCGTTAACCTGTCAAAATCCTGACGCTCCTATATTATTATGTATTAATTTAAGTAAACGTGTCCACCTACCATAAACTTGATCTGCTGATCTGGGAAATCATAGAGAATGGAACCGAACGGAGCTGTATTCTCGAGACCTTTAATTCTCCAATCAAAAAAGACGCCCGCTGCCCCCTCCCACTTCTCAGTAGAATCACTTGGTATTTCCAGAGCACCGTGCAACCCTATTCCAAATCTGTTTATGTAGTAGAGCCTGGCACCAGCCTCAATGTTAGGATTGAGATCCGTATCAATACCAACGCCTGCCTCAGGTACGAGACAAAATCCGTGAGTATCGTAGTCAACGTCAACTATGTAGAGGGTTCTCTTGAGATTATTAATAGCTATATCGAGACTATCAATCCTTGCAGAATCAGCAGAATTCTGAACGTTTTGCCGGAGCTGCCATAAAAGAAGTTGGGTTTGTTCAAGCTGCATTAACGCCTCCTCGTTGAGAATGACTGTAGTTATTACCTCGGTTTCTAAAGGTACATAATTCGTTTCAATTATCAGAGAATCCGTACCGTCTATCCTGGATATTTCTTTCAGAATGTAGTTCTCCATAATACTCGCAGTAACAACATTTTCGGGTAGATCCTCTGCAATTGCCCTTACCTTCAACAAATCATTTCTCAGACCAGATATTGTGTTGCACTGTACAAAAAAAGCAATCACAACCACTGCTATTATCACCACAATTGCCAACCAATTCTTCATATCGTTCACCCCTTCTTAAAATGCAGTTTAGATTCCCTCACCATAGATTATACTACCCCACACGAGAATCACCAATCAATCAAAAAAAAGGGGAGAGGGGAGGCAGATGCCCCCCCATCAC
>CBDVBK010000116.1:0-5995 GCA_965372215.1 uncultured bacterium
AATTCCTCGTCGGGTAAGTTCCGACCCGCACGAATGGTGTAACGACTTGGGCACTATCTCAACCATAGACTCGGTGAAGTTGCAGTAGCGGTGAAGATACCGTTTACCCGTGGAAGGACAGAAAGACCGCGTGTACCTTATATGGGGTTTTCGCAGGGATCAGAGGGTTTCTTCATTGACGGTGGAGGACTTCGGGCAGTATGGTCATTTTCACGCAGGGAAATGGAGACATCTGCGTACGGAAAGTTGTTTTTGGAGCAGGTAATGGGATTGCAGAAAATACACTTCCCTATCGCTAATTTGTTTGTAGGTGAAGTAATAGAGGCGTATGCAGATGAAGCTCTTGTGAAGGGAGAAAGGAGTGTCGAGCATCCAAAAGACGACTTTCCAATGAAAATATATGTTACAAGATTTGGAGAAATATTAGATTGAGATATTCTCGGGTTCCATTTCAGATAACATCATGCTTGCAACGCTTAGCTAAATCCCTTCGTGACTTCGCAAACACGCAGAACATCAGGTGATATTTATTAATCTGGAGAATTGAGTAATGAGTGAGTTCTATAATTTTGTGCTGAAAGATTTAGATTTAAAAAATAAGATTATTTTGGATGCTGCCATAGGTGCAGGTGAATCTACCTACTTTTGGGCTAAAAGGATTGACGAGCAAGGTGGAACATCAAAGATGGTATCCATTGATACATTTAATATTCCTGGAATAAGTGAAAAGGAGTGGAAAGAAGAAATTAAAAAAAGACTTGGAAAGTACAACAAATATGTAGAGATGAAAAAAGATGATATTTTTGATTTGAAATTTTTAGAAAATGAAGAAATAGATATTGTAAATTGTGATGATACTATAGTTTTCTTAAATCCAAAGCCATTGAAACTTCTTTCTGTATTAAAGGAATTTCATAGAGTGCTAAAGCCTTCCGGAGATCTAATAATTACATCTGAAATACCTATAGAGCATATTAAAAATCCACCATATGAAGGACAATGGCGAAGGTGGAATCTTGCAAAGGCTATTTATTGTCTAAAAGGAGAAACCTGGTCATCTGAACCATTACCAGGGGAAGTTAAAATTGCTCTAAAAGTCATTGGTTTCGAACTTTACGACGAAAAAACATTTCCTGAAAAGAAGAATTTCAAATATCAAGACTGTATGAATGAGTGGAAGGAAATAATATTGAATGATATTAAAAACCTCGTATGGGATAATCTTAAAGATACCTTAATTGAAAGTGTGAATATGGTTTATGAAAAAGTGAAAAAAGACGGATATTTGATGAATCCTGCACTTTATATACTGAAATGTAGAAAGAAAATTTGAAGATTCTCTACCATTTTACGCCTGTATACCAGTCATTCTGCGGGATCAGAATAGCTGGAGCCCCACCAGGTTTTTTAGTTTTGTAGTACAGAATATATATTATATATACCATTGTTCAGTAATATGTTGTTATTACTGGTTACCATGAGTTTCTCGGTAATGATATCCCAGGTTGTGTATCCTGTGATATCTCCTCCAATAACGAGATTGCTTCCGAAAGAGAGGTGGAAACTCCCGAATATTTTAGTATCGAGTCCGGGGATGTATGACATTGATCTGGCAGCAGGATTCAGCAGATCTCTCTAGGAATTACTGGTGCATGCTTTGCAGTCAGGTTTCGAAGCATATAGACCGTTGTGGATCTGTATACAAGCGAGTGCAGATCCGACAGGTGTATGCGTACACTCTCATAAGAATACCATGCGGATTCTGCATGACTACTTGACGAGAATGAATGAACACACTATTCTATTTCAGTAAATATTGAATAAGAAATTGTATGTGAGTGATCAGAGCAGTAAATATTGCGGATTACAACGTATACCGGGTGTTATGAAATTGCAGCTGACAAGTATTAAGGCAGTATATATGGTCAGTGCCGAGATGGAGGAAATATGCGGAATCTAGTGTTATTTATAGTATTTGCAGTATCATCAGTTAATGCCTCTGAAGCGCGGACAGGTCTGATTTCAACAAATCTCAGCCCGATCATACAATCTACAGATGACAGGTTCGACACTCCTCCCGACCAGGCGGGATTCCCGATAGCTACAGGTGGCACAACAAGTGAATCGTGTCCACAGGTTGTTGATATCGATGGTGATGGTGATCTGGAAGTTCTCATAGGTTCTGGATCGAGTCTCCACGCTTATCATCATGACGGTTCCATGGTGAGCGGTTTTCCTGTAACAACAGGCGGTCAAGCTTATTATACACCTGCTATTGCTGACATAGACAATGACGGGGAAGTTGAGATAGCAATAGCAGGTCAGCGTTCAGATCTATACGTTTACAGAATTGATGGTTCCATCGAGACAGGATGGCCTCAATATCTGGGAGACGATGACGGGGCGGCCTGTTCACCGACACTGGCGGATCTGGATAATGATGGAGATCTTGAATTGATAATTGGTACATTCAAAGATCTGAACGGTAACAATGGGTATATAGAAGCCCGCGTATATGTTTTTCACCATGACGGAACTCTTTTCGACGGATGGCCCGTGCTTGATGTCGACCCGTTTGCTATCCATGGAACTCCAGCGGTGGGTGACATAGATAACGATGGTGACCTGGAAATCATTTCTGCTGGAAGAAATAGTCAGAATCTGCTTGCATGGCATACCGACGGTACAACCGTTTACGGGTGGCCTGTGCAGCTGTCAGGGTTTATCGAGTCATCGCCGACAATGGCCGATATTGATAACGACGGCGACCTGGAAATCTTCATAGCTACTTCATCAGAACGGGTGTACGGTGTACACCACGATGGTACGGCAATTACCGGCTGGCCACAAAATATGGGTGGTGGCAGTATACAGCACAGCTCACCTTCAATTGGAGATATCGACGGTGATGGCGATCTGGAAATAGTCTGCGGTTCAGCCCATAACAACGTATATGCCTGGCATCATGACGGTACGGCAGTGACCGGATGGCCTCAGTCAACCGGAACAACCGGAGCTTTCGCGCAGGGAACACCTGCTCTGGGAGATGTTGACGGTGACGGTGATATGGAGATAACTGCAGGAACATATGCCGGACTCTTTATCTGGCATCATGATGGATCACTTCTGCCATGGTTTCCTCTTTACACCGGATGGTCAAGATCGTCACCAACCCTGACCGATCTTGACCAGGACGGAGATATAGAAATACTTATCGGCGCAATGAATGAAAATCTTTACTGCTGGGATATTCCTGAGACCTACGACGCAAGCCTGATTGAATGGAACACGTTCAGGAACAGTCTTCTGAATACCGGCTTGTATGAAACTGATGGTGTAGGAATCGTCGAAGATCCTCAAATATACAATACAGATACAGCCAGTCTCTTCCAGAACAGACCAAATCCGTTCAGCGGGTCATCTGTCATCTGTTATCAGGTGCAGGGAACGGAAAAGGTAACACTACGAGTGTATGATATTGCAGGAAAACTTGTAACAACACTTGTTGATGAGATTCAATGCTCGGGAGATCATTCTGTGATATGGGATGGCAGGACTTCTTCTGGTGCTGAAGTTTCACCTGGTGTTTACCTTTACAGGCTTGAAACCGGATCATCTGCTTCAACAAGGGAAATGATATTGACCAGATAGAGTTGCAGGCAGTATTATCAGTTCAGGTGGATAAATCGAGACGCAAGGGAAGAGAAGCGTAGCCAAAGAATACAATGAGATCATCAATATATTTAGCGTTAATCATTACTTTCTCGGTCTTCTCAAGCAGCATTTCACTCTTGGTGAACCCGGATTATTCGGGATTCCAGATTCTCCGTGACGGATTATTTCATAGAGTTGTGCTCCCGGAATATCCGTGCCTTGGAGTAAAAGGTGAACCGGAACTCCCCCATATGTCTGTAAGAGCAGCAATCCCTACCGGGACCAGGGTAATTAATGTTCAGCTCGTGAACTGCAGTTATGATACTCTGCCATCAAGATACTGGATTGCTCCTGTAACTCCGCTAATCTGTTCTATTGACCAATCGGACAATGTACCGAATCCGGATCCACATATTTACAGCTCATCTTCATATTTTCCCAACTGTTGTCTTGAGCTGTGGGATTCGGGTGTGATATGGGGATTGCCGGTTCTCGTATGCTGGTTGAGACCTCTTCAGTGGAATCCATCTACCGGAGAGATAAGAGTCCTTATCAGCGCAGAACTGCTGGTGTCGCTGGAGGATGACCCCGCCTGGCGTCCAGTTCATGCAAGAACCCTTTGGAGCGAGGAGAATTCACAAAATATCCTGAGAGCCATGGTTTTGAATCCGGAAGCGGTCAGCTCATCTGGTGCGGTGATTGTGGAGCCGGGGCAACTGGAGTTCGGGCAGTACGTAGTAATAACCGTACCCGAGTATCAGGACTACATGCAGGAACTGGTGGACTGGAAGACGGCGAAGGGTATTCCAGCTGAGATCTACACAACCGACTGGATCGTGGGTCAGTACCCATTTGTTGATCTGCAGCAGAGTATAAGGGCTTTTCTGACCGATTGCGTTAGTGAGGGAACTGATTTCGTTCTTCTGGTTGGTGACAACGATATTCTCGAAGCAAGGTTCACGTATCCAACGAGCATAGGGGAATTCCTTCCATCCGATCTCTACTATGCGGATAATAACGACACTCAACCAGGACTGGACAATTGGGACAGCAACCTCAACGGTCGATGGGGTGAATGGGATGATAACCTTGACTGGCATCCGGATCTATGGGTGGGCAGGGCCTCCGTCAACAGCATTTCGGAGGCTGAGATATTTGTAGAAAAAGTACTTATCTATGAGCATGCTCATAATCGAGCTGTTCCTGATTCAGATGCATTTGCAAACTGGGAGACTTCCATCGGTTACACTACGGGTTTCCTGAATTACGGTGGTTCGTGGCCTGGCAGCGTTTACGCCGAGTCCATATCATCCATGGTTCCCTCATACTGGGAAGAGTACAAATGCTACGAATCCTGGGGGAACAACTCCACCATGATCACAATTGCCATGATCAACGAAGGTCATAATCATATTTTTCATGCCAATCATGGCGGGCCCGACTGTATGTACACTGCATACGGCGATATCTTCACGGTAGATGACATAATGGAACTTCAGAATATCTCGAACTACGGAGCAGTGAGTATCTGGAACTCAATCGCATGCTATCTTGGAGCCTTCGACACGCTCACAAGCTGTGCAGATGCCTGGCTGAACGCTCCAGATGGAGGGGGTTTCGGTTGTTTTAACGCAAGGACTGTCTTCGCCTCTGTCAGCTCTCCGATCTGTGAAGGATTTTATGATGCTTACCTGAATGGAGGTTTTTATAACCTGGGCGTTGCCCATGGACTGGCTCTGGATGGGCTCTGTCCTCCGACAGGTCCGACTGTCGGAAAAATAATCCAGGGTCATAACCTATTCGGTGACCCCGAACTGCCCATGTGGATATCTCCCTCTGGATCATTGCTGGTGGAACACCCGTGCGGCATTGATAATACCGGCTCTATATCGGTTACAGTAACGGATGAGGGTGGTTATGGTGTTGAGAACGCCAGAGTTTGTCTTCAGAAGGGGCACTGGAAAACCGGGGATGTCTACGAGGTGGAATACACGGATGCATCAGGTAACGTTTCCCTTTGGGTTGATCCTCATTCCCTTGGGAAGATCAAGGTTACTGTCTGGGCACATGACTTTGAATATTATTCTGGTGTAATCACGGTTGACTCCATCGAATATGGACAGGAAACCCTGGAACCGCTATTTCTTAAGATCATACCGAATCCCTCACCTTTGCCTGTAATCGTATTCTCCCTGGTGGAATCTGCTTTCGTCCAGCTTTACATTTTCGATTTGTACGGTCGATTGGTGAGGATTCCTGTTGAGGGTGTATTGGAAATGGGATTGCATGAGTTTCCGGTTGAAGGTCTTTGCTCAGGCATGTACTTCGCGAGGATGCGAAC
>CBDVBK010000117.1:0-5808 GCA_965372215.1 uncultured bacterium
GGCTGACAGACCAGCAAAACCTTGAGTTACGATACCCTTTTCGGAAATGGTCTAGCTGTTCCACAAACTGGAAGTATTGTGGACCCAATCTATGAGGATTGCATCAACGAATCTGGATACAATCATCTCAAAAGTACTTATTTTAATCAACTGTCAATAAAAAGGTGAACTTATGCACATTCTTGCATTAGAGATCTACGGCTTCAGAGGGATTCAGAATTGTCGACTTACTTTCCCGGACCAAGTAGTATTAATTGGTCCAAACGGATCAGGCAAAAGCACGATCATTGATGCTCTTAGCTTAGTGTTCGGTCGACAGAAGCTGGTTCGAGACCTCACTCAACATGACTTCACAGGGAGTTGTCCCCGACCAGAGGATCGTATTCGAATAGTAGTGACATTAGGGGGATTCTCACCGAATACACCTGTAAAACATCCGAACTGGTTTCGTTTTGGGAGAGCCGTTGTAAAGTGGTGGAATCCCTCTACATATGCAGTTAATCCTGTGGAGGTTGATGATGGAGAATTATGCGTCCAGATCGGTTATGCTGCTCGGTTCGACTATGAAGATCTTCGAGTTAAGCAACGACGCTATTTTCATGATGATGACGAGGTTAATGATCCATTCGATGAAGATGCAATTACTTACTTCCCGGATCGTCTTCTTAACGAAATCGGATATTTCGTTTTACCTCCACAACGCACCTGGCCCGCTACCATCTCATTTGGTTCGGAGTTATTCCGCAAGGCAGTCGCTACCTTTGGAGGGATTCCAGCAACATCCATTCTGTCATACCTAAACGAACTTAGAACACCGAAGCCTTTACTCGAGGATGATCCTGATCTAAAACCGCTTGTGGATAACATAAATAGAAGAATTGGTCAACTTATCCCTGGAAATCCTCAACTTCAGCTTCGTCTTACTTCTACTGATACGGATTCACTTCTTCGTGCTCTTGTACCTCATTTTTGCAAAGATGAGGGCTACTCCCTCCCAGCTGTCAGGCAGGGAACCGGTTTATTGTCATTACAGACACTAATCCTATTGCTTGAAATTGGCCGGGCTCGCAACGTTCGAGGTGATTCCTTCATTCTAGCCTTGGAAGAACCTGAACTTCATGTTCCCCCTGGACTACAGCGCCGCTTAATTGGCGATGCAGCAGCGGTTTCGAATCAGATCATCTGTACAACACATGCTCCGAGAGTTGCAGCTTTCTTTGATGCATCATGTATCCAGCTGCTTACACGAGTACTCATTGAAGCCCACAAGGAAGAAAAGGAAGTAGAACACCTACTTGAAGGTCGACCTTTAGCCCCCACATCTATGGTGGACGAGCCTAACGCTCTCATTCAGCTTTACTCTGATCAACGCATGAGACTAGTTGAAGCACTGATGTTTCCACGGATATTAATACCTGAAGGTCGCATAGATTTTGAATGGCTTCGACTTTTATTGGATATCGCCGAGACTGGAGCAAGATCCTTAGATAGCGAAGACAGGACTATACCGCCGTATGGTTCAGTCGTTGGCGTAATTCCAACTAGAGACTCCTCAATTAAGATAACCTATGAAAGGCTTGCCACCCTCCATCCATCCGTTGCTGTGCTTTTAGACGGAGATGCTGCTGGTGATGCCTATGTAACCAGTCTCCTTTCGTGTGACCCACAACCAGTAGCCATAATTCAGTGGCCTTCAAGCTGGACTATCGAGGATATTATTGGCTGGTGTATAGATGTAGATAAATCCACTTTAATGACAAGTATTCAGAAGAGACTTAATCGACAGTATGATAATCACGATGAGCTCATTACCGCACTAAAAAGCAAAAAAGGAGATGATGGTGGACTTAAGTCCCATTATATGGCCCACGAAGAAATAGCTGCGGCGATGAAATGCTCTAGAGATTGTGTTAAGAGAGTCGAACTGGTCCTGGAAGCTCTTACTCGGGTTGTAGTTGGGGAACTAGGAGAATTTCCCCATTTAGAAATAAACAGTGAGTGCTCACAAGATTCTTGTCCAGTCTATAGGTTTCTTCCATGAGTCTAGTACTCTTTTCAGGGGCTGCTGGTACCGGGAAAACAACTAGTTTGTTTCACAATGCCATAGAACATTTAACTCAAACCCCCCTTAGCGATAATCAAAGAGTATTAGCGCTTACGAAGTACCATGGTTCACGTAAACGAATGGATCTGAAATTCAAAGGTAAGGAAGGTCTTGGTTCACCGGTCGATTGCTTCACCATTGATAGCTTCGCAATGAATCTAGTCAAACGTTGGCGGAGTCGTGTTCACTTCACCGGGGCTTTCCCTGAAATAGGTGACTTCCATGCTATTATGAATGCGGCGGGTGAACTGCTTGACCATAATGAAATAGGGGAATGGGTTGCTCAAAGATATCCATTGATTCTCGTCGATGAATTGCA
Organism: uncultured bacterium; assembly: GCA_965372215.1. Classification (GTDB taxonomy): domain Bacteria; phylum Fermentibacterota; class Fermentibacteria; order Fermentibacterales; family JCC-6; genus Aegiribacteria. The sequence continues at coordinate 2,424 of CBDVBK010000117.1, forward strand.
GGACTGCAAAGGAGGGGAAATTAAGTTTCTCTCTGGTCTTGAACTATATGTTCATTGCATTTGTGCAGCAGACGCATTCCAGGATCTATCTGCAGACAACAAGAATCAAGCGATTATATGGGCCAATTCTGTTGGTGATGCTACACCACTAGAACAAGTACATCGTACACAAGTTAGAGGTCTTTTAAATGCTGCACACGCAATTCGTGCGAGTCGTGCCCTGGATTCAGGAAAAAGGACAGGCTTCGAGATAGTCTCTGTTCCTAGAGCTCCGCTTGGTGGAGCGATTACATCCTGGAAAATTAAATCTTGGTCGAAGTATGGTGAAATAGCTATCATTTCGCCGACAGCTAAAGGAACCTCGCCATTTTGCACAGGAATTGTAGAGTGGACATCTACAAAGGTTTCAATAAACCGGAAATCGAAGACTACGGCAGGTCCATACTATCTGGATTGGGAGCACAGCGATGATGATAGCTGTAAAACTATTATGGAAACTATGAACCTTACGGATAATAGAGAAGAAGAGTTTAGCTGTAATTGTCTTGCCAGGATTGCTCGAGAAATAGGAGAAAAGGATGTTTATGACTGGCTTCGACGAGAGCAATTCATCCGAGGTCGAATTACCATTACTGCAGATGAGGCCCATAGCAAAATCAAAGAAATAGTACGTAAACGAAGAGTTCATGGTTATTCTAGATTAAGAGGGCGCATTGCCTTAACCATCTATCAGGCAAAGAACCGGGAATTTGAATCAGTTATTGTACTATGGCCATTGCGTTTACAGCCAGGAACTGACAAACAACGACGTCTCCTGTACAACGCTGTAACCCGTGCTAGACGACAAGTTGTCGTAATCGTTGAGGATCCTAAGAAGGAACGGCTTGAAACATCATTGTTTCTTGGTGAATTATGATTGCGAAAGGATTCTAGTATGAACATTGATAGTGATATGCGAGATGCATTTCAGCAATTCATGACGGATGATGATATTGAATTAATCATGAAGACAGAGCTACGAGGAATTAATCATCCCGTGAAAGCTCTCTTAATCCCAGATAATGATAGGACTGAATGGACAAAAGGGAGTACAAGGCAAGCAATTATATCTATAATGGATGAAAATGAAAAATGGCTCAAAGCGGTGAAATCAAGGTTGCTTGATACTAACGACTATTCGAATGCAACATCTGCTCTTGCAGAAATCCGCACTTATGGAAATCTTCTTTCTGCGCGTTTCGATATCAAACCAGTTCCTAACAGTAGTGATTCAACACCAGACTTCCTGATAAAAGATGATAATGTATCGATAAGAGTAGAAGTGTTTGCTAAAGGTTTGGATGGTGAGACTGCTCAAGAACTCGAACGGTTTCATACAGAACCTCTCATTCCAAGAAAAGGAGAGAGGGTAGCCTTCAGAGAAATAAGCGTATCACCATTCGGTAAGGTTAAGAAAGGTGAATACATAACGGAGAATGCCATTTCCAGAATTGCATCCGTTAAGGAAGACGAAAAACAGTTTGATGCGGCTGCCATCAATCTATTGTGGATTGATCTTCAAGATGAAACCTGGTTCTTCGAAGGTTATTTAGCATCTAAACCTATCTTTGGTGGAACCACAGGGACATACCAGAGTGGCTATATCTGGTACGCTATTTACGGAGAGAAGGACCTTCCCGTCTTTGAAAATGCATCTTTCGAAAGAAAGGCAATAAAACAGGGAACTGCGATGCAACATGATGGTAGGTACTTTCTAAAGGAAGGTGAGTCGTTTAAATCAATAATTGATTTTACGGTTGTTTCTTTTCGGCGACACAACATTATCCTCGAGAATCCCAATCACGCTCATGATATTAGCAAGGATACATGGCGGAAGTTTATGAGCATTCCTTGTGTGGACGTTACAAACTCATGGTTGAATTGGCCGGATGAGAACCTGGAATCACGTATTCGAATTAGCAAGGAGCAGATTACAGCCTTCAATGAGAAAGGCGTATATAGTTGGTAACTTCATATCATTTGTCACATTATCATACCACTAGGCTAATTGATGTGAATATATTATCAATAATAGTCAGAAGGAGATAAATATGGGGAATAGGCATCGAGTATTCATTAGCTATCATCATGCGAATGATGAAAAATACAAGAACATCTTCCAGTTAAGATTTGGAAATAAGTTCGGTTCAATCGTGCCTGGCGCGGTTCAGATAGGTGATATTAATCCCAATCTCAAGGATGATACAATCCGGCGGATAATTCGGGATAACTACTTGAGAAATACTTCTGTCACTGTTATTCTGATTGGTGAACAGACTTGGCAGCGGAAACACATTGATTGGGAGATTTCATCTAGCATGAGGAGCACACAACTGAATCCACGTTCTGGATTATTAGGCCTTATTCTCCCATCACACTCTTCGTATAAGAAAACAACGATTGATAAATATACAATACCTCCTCGCTTGTCAGATAATATCGAGTGCGGATATGCAGTTATTGATAAATGGACTAACAATCCAGAAGATATTCAACGACTTGTGCACCAGGCGTATCTACGTAAGGCGAGAATAAAACCAACTAATGCTCGATCACTGTTTAAGAAGAATAGGAGTGGAGCACGATGGCACTAGAAAAAGCTGAGGATACGAAATCATACAAGTTCCGTGATCTTCTTGAAAAATGGGGTCTATCATCATTACGGATAAATCTACACTTCTTGGAAATGGAATTCCAGCCTAACGATAAGGATAGATACGCAGCGTGGGAAATGTACATTGAACTACTTACAAGAGTAACTACGCAATATCTAGCGCCAGATCATGGGGATGAGCAGACAGCGCTTGAAAGTGTCCACAAGCTTTTCCAGATTACTAGAGAAATTCTCCGTAATCATGGTAGTCAATGCAAAGAATTCGCAAAAATAGCCATAGTCGTTTTGAATCAGAAGATAAGACCATTTACGGCAAAGTGGCATCCTAAGAGTATTGCTGGGGGGCTGGAAGATGGAGAAGAATGCGCTAAATTTCGCGAAGAACTGAAATCGCTACAAGTTACTATGCGAAAGTATACTAGATTGCTTGCATATATGGCGCAAGTTGAAGATCTTACTGATCTTGAATCACAAGATTAATAATGATAAGGAGTATAGTATGGCTGGAAGGAACCTATTTAAGCAGTTAAGGGAAGGAACCAAAACCGCTTCTTTGATGCAACCATGCATTTTCATTTCACACACAAGCATTGATAAGCCATTTGCGCGAAGAATAGCGGAATTTGTGATGGCATTGGGATTGGATGTCTATTTTGATGAATATGATGAAGCACTCCAACGAAGTAAGGATTAGTAGCGCACTGTAGTGCGCTGCAATCCTGTGTTGAATTA
>CBDVBK010000118.1:0-5785 GCA_965372215.1 uncultured bacterium
GGTTTTCGCAGAAAGTCTCATTCTAATAACTGTCGCTCAAACGGGGGAGGCTACGGGTTCTGTTGGCGAAGAGGCAGAGTTGCTGTTCCTTGATCCTGTTCTCCATCTCACCACGGGGGCGGTACATATCTTCATATACTCTCTGTGGAGTATACTCCGGCATCGCAAAGCTGGTGACAACGAAGCAGGGATTGCTAAGATCTTCGTATCCCAGCGCTATTCCATATATCCTCTGACGGATCAGCTCTGCAACAGAATGTTCAGTACGATATGCTTCGCAGTAATCCCTGAAGCAGCCGGCAATCCTCTCACAAATCCTCAGCTTCAGATCAACTTCCCGAAGCAGCAGACCTCCTCCAAAGGACCTTTCTCAATATCCTGGTGAGTTTCGGGCTAGAACATGGTGTATTTTCCCTGCAAATGTTGAATGGCATTTCTAAAGCAGTGTACCTCAGCCGGGTGTCCAATATCGAAAAGATACTTCATTTGTTTGTCTTTTTATATTAAAGTATTTGAACCAACCCAGGCGTGTCCAAAATAGCTTTCTGATTTAGTAAGTGTGCCCTTCACATTATGAGCATTTCTGCTCATGTTTGGGTGATAGTCAAAGTCACTTAAACAATTGAAGGGCACATAAGTATGATACATAATATCAGCTTTTTCAGCCAGGTGCTTCAGCAGCTCCCACGCAACATCTTCAGAAGACATGTAAAAGATTGTCAGACAGAACGTAATGCAAAGGGGTTCACTTCGTGGACTCATTTTGTGTCAATGCTCTTCTGTCATTTAGCAAGAGCGGAATCGCTTCGTGAGATTTGTAACGGTCTCGCCGGAATGGCGAACAAGGTATCACATCTTGGATTACCATCATCACCGGCCAGATCTACTCTATCATATGCAAATGCGAACAGAACATCGAAGGTGTTCGAGTATTACTACTATTCAATGCTTGAGCACTTCCGTAGCTCAGGAATGTTATTCCGGGGGAAGAAGTTCCGCTTTAATGCACCTCTCAAGATACTTGATTCAACTCTGATATCACTGTGTCACAGTTCCTACGAGTGGGCGGTTTACCGCACCGGCAAAGGAGCTGCAAAAATGCATGTGCTCCTTGATGCTTCAGATATGATGCCGGACTACGTTCACATCACAGAAGGTTGTAAACATGACCTGGTAGTGAAGAGGCTGCTCAATATTGCAGAAGGTACCATTGTCGTTTTTGACAGGGGGTACAACGACCACGGATTTTACGATAAACTCACCTATCGTGGGGTCAAGTTTGTCACAAGAATGCGCAGCAACACCCGGTATGAGGTGATAGAAGATAAGCACGTTCCTCTCAGTATTAACAACATCATACTGAGTGATCAGATTATACGCATATCCGGCAGCAGCTACTATTACCGCCGGATAGTCGCTCTCGATGAGGAAACAGATAAAACCGTTGTCCTTCTGTCCAATCTTCTCAAGTTCGGAGCTACCACGATATCCAATATTTACCGTGCCAGATGGGATATTGAGGAGTTCTTCCGCAAGATCAAACAGAATCTTCATATCCGTACCTTCGTGGGTACCAGCAAGAACGCCTTCGAGACTCAGATTTGGACAGCATTGATAGCACTCTTGATACTGAACTGGCTGAAGTACAGATCCCGTTCTGGTTGGTCATTCTCAGTACTTGCAGCGATGGTACGCTTCATTCTCTTATCCAACATCGATTTGGAAGAGTGGCTCAGAGATCCTGAGGGAAAACGCATGAAGTTATCACAGTCAGTTCAAATGAGTTTAGCCTTCGGATAATTTGGACAGCATTGGAAAGAAGGTGAAAATAGCAGAGGGGTCAAACCGAAAGTAGCCCTACCGGACGGCTTAAGTTGTTGGTATGCTTGAATTGTTATGGGGAAGTTTACCCGTTTTGGACACTACTGGAACCAACCAATTTTAAAAAGTATTATACTCCAATAACTACTGGGAGATAATGCCGATAAGTATGCCAAGTGATAAAGTGATTGATTAGAAACCCAAACAGCGGGAGACTGAAAGATCATTCATAGTGGTCTTTAACAAATCCAAATGACGTGAAATAATTTTCATGTCCAGATCATTTTTCAGTTCATCGCAAAAATATTGTGTACATAAATAACTTCGACAATCACCGGGGAGAATGCATCCATGATCCCAAAAGGCGCATAAATTTTTATCTAAATTTCCCAGTTTTAAATCCGGTAATTCCCTATCATAGCGGACCAGTATATAGTCAACAAACTGGAATCCACCCAGAGTTCCGGCAGTGTAGATGGATCTTTCGGGCGAGTGAAGCTGACAGCAGCTATTCTTACATTGGGGGCAATATCTGGCTACAGCCGGTTTGATCAAATTCTGAATTTCTTGTAACTGGCTTTTATACTCTTCCGACAGGGGTTGAAGATATTTTTTCCCATATCCCCTTATTTTGAGGTAGGTTTTATTGTAATATTCGTAGTTTCTGAAGGCTGTTTTCACATCTCTATCAAATGTTTTTCTAAATTGATCTGTATTGTACATATGAAGTCAAATATTTCTAACGATTCTCAATCGATGATTGATAATATTCATTATCTTTAATAAGCTCATAATGCGTCCATGAAGCAATTAATTTTTATCAATTAACAATAAAATCCGGTTGGCACTCTTTATTGTTGACAAACGATGACTGACAATGATAAACGTTTATTTCTGATTATTTGGGTAGCTGCTTAAAGATGGAACTATTAATTTTGTGATCAAGCTTTCTTTCCTTATGCAATTGTTATATTTCCTTATACTCGATACTATGCCACAGGTAATCATGAGAAACGAGTCCGGGTAGTTCTGGACAAGTATTTTAAATATATAAGAAATCATTGCTTCTGACACAACTTTCATGAGCCTGATAAGCATGCTAATTATGTTCTGCGAATACAGCATCATGCAATTCTTTGTCCTGTTGGGTAAGTAAAATATTGAGGGATTTTCCCTGAAAACTACCTGGTTGATCGAGAATATCCTGCGTTTTCAATTCATCAATCATCTGCCCGATGTGTTCGTCAAACCGTGAAATTTCATCATAGTACATGGTGAAATCTCTGAAGACCCCCGGCAGGGATGGAATAATCTGGGGAAATGACAACATCATCTTCCCAGGCTTTAAACATTGCTCAGTTCGGAGAATTTTTTCACTAATTCCGTTTTTATCTTTCCAGCACATTCCGGTGTAAAGTTTCCACTCAGATCCCTCTGTTTTTCCAGTTCCGGCGCTGCCGAATTTTAATATTAATTCTCCTTTACTTCCTCAGTCAAGTCAGCGTTTCTTCTTCTCATGGAATCTCCATCAAGATCAATCCTGTAAGAGTTGTGGATGAGCCTGTCCAGAATGGCGTCCGCAACAGTCGGATCCTTAATGGTTTCATACCACTTCTCCGGTGGGATCTGAGATGCCACTATTGTTGAGCGGACATTGTATCTGTCTTCAAGAAGCTCAAGTATCATCAGTCCCTGACGCTGGTTCATTCTCTCCAGCCCCCAGTCATCAAGAACAATAAGATCTGCTTTTCCGCATGATCCCATGAGCTTCTCATAGGTGCCCGTTTCACGGGAAGCATCAAGCTCCCGAAGGAAGTTGGGCAACCTCTTGTAGAAGGTCGAGTATCCTTCAAGACAGGCCTTGTGTGCCATGGCACAGGCTATCCATGCCTTACCTGCGCCCATCCTGGATTAATCAGCTCCCAGACTCAAACGAATTAACTGAAGAAGAGTTCTTTTCTATTACTGCATCAGAAAGGTTATCCCAAAGCTATTTTCAAGTAAGCTACCATTGCAAGTATCCTTTGTACCCGGTCAAAGATGTTCTTGTGCTGAACGATGCTGGACAACAGCTAGAAGTAACCATCAAACGAAAGATAAGGTACCAGGAAACCGGCGAATTCAATGTCTCCTGCGAAGCCAGTGAAACACTTGCTTTGTCGATTGTATTTGATAATCATTTCCAGCGAGTTGAAATTAGTAATTGCGTGTAGGATATTGCTATTTACAAAGAATTATCTTATAACAATCGCATCAACCAGTCACAGCCGTTATGAGGCTGGCGAAGGTACACCAGTGCTTGTTATGCACACGTTATACCGTCGAAACGTCTGCACATATTAGAGGAGTCAGATAGGTGAAATACCATGAGTTCGATAATCTGAAGAAATACAAAGTAGCCAAAGATAAGGGTTTTACTACAAGATACCAGGCTGTTGATGGAATAGATTTCAACGGCCGCTATGATGATCATGAAATACGCGATCTTATGCCAAAAATTGACGTCTATCCTGGCGCCTCTATTCTCGTTTGTGGCACAGGAACAGGCGCAGATTCATGTTGGTTGGCTGATCAAGGATTCAACGTCACTGGTGTGGATCTCATCCAGGACGCGATTGACATAGCTGTTAGGATGGCAGCTGAGCGCAGTTGCCCCGTTCGTTTTGTGCGCGACAATCTCGTCAATATGCAGAATGAGTATGGAATATTCGATGTAATAGTTGATAGCGCCTGCCTGCAGAATATCGTGACAGATGATGAACGTAAAAGCGTATTCGATTTTGTCCATAATCATCTAAAACCTGGTGGATTCTACATGATAATGTGCGCCGGCTATTCAACGAGTAAAGACTATTCCGATTCTATCAGAGAAGAAGATACCGGCATCGTTTATATGCGAACGGACAAAGAGCATGAAGATCTTGAAGATATCAAGGTAATTGGCGGTCATAAATACGTCCTGACTCGACGGCACCACACCCTTACTATGCTAATCGAAGAACTAAAGTCGTCTGGCTTTCAGATGGAGTGGTCTGCAACCGAGGATGAATCTGGAAGGCTGAGGGTCATTGTTCGTCACCGAACGATACAGGAAAAGCATCTGAATTACGTTCCAATTATGAGGATGCAAAAAAGATAAAGGAGGCAGTTCACTAAATACAAAATGAAACTGTATCATTCCTATTGACACGCTCCGGAGATGCAAAATCATGAGAGAATATTTCTACCATGGAGGATTCTTAAGTGCCCGGCCTGATAAATCACCTCAGAAACACCAGACACAGAGAAGAGTGTCCCTCTGCTGTATCAAGCTGCACCAGATAGATTCCACTTGGCTGGACCGATGCATTCCACACGTTTGAATGGGTACCTGATGCCAGTTCGCCATTCACCAGAGTCGCAACACACCTGCCGGTGAGACTGTATATACGCACTGATGCACAACCAGCAGCAGCAAGTGAAAAGCCTATCCTCGTCACTGGATTGAAGGGGTTCGGGCTTGCCTCCAGCAGCTGGTGAGTAAAAGTTGATTCGTTACTTTTCTTTTATCTCAAGGGAGATCAATGACGTCCTTGACCTGATACGTAAACATCTGTATACATCTTATTAGATTTATTGTGATCCTGTCATGAATGTATGCTTCACCTTATGTGAATAACACTTATGAGGCCACCCTCTGTCAAGGAGCATAATTCTTCACTGACAGCATGTGCTAACTGTTTTCATTTTTCGTCTTGTATTCAGTATTTGCATTCTGACTTTGTTTCACTTTTATGGCTCTGCCCAAACACTTATCGAGGATCAGCAGCTTATACTGGATAAACTGGGAAGGATTCTTCCTTCTCGTCCTAGAAACACATACGTTCCCTCATGCCGCCCAATCAAAGATCGGGTTGAATGTAAAACAGGAGTTTAAGAGATAATCCATTTATACGTCTCTAACCATCTCATTTTCAACAACATA
>CBDVBK010000119.1:0-5670 GCA_965372215.1 uncultured bacterium
GCGGCACCGCTTGAGGACACTTACAAACCCTCTGCTTCAGCGGAGGGTGGTTGACCCTTGACGATTGTCCTGGTAAGGCAATATTCAAATGTTAAGAGTTAATGTGATGTTATTCCAGAGGTAAGCTGGTTCGTTGTGAAAGCAGTTACAATGGAGAAGATGAATGCGCACAAGTGGGAAAAAGAGTCCATGGAATCAAAGGTTCGATGGTTCAAAAGCCTTTCCATTGTCGAACGTATGGAAGTGTTCTGTGAATTCACTGATCTGTTACTGTCACTAAATCCGGATATAGGAGCAAAGAAGCGTGCTGAATCAATTACAGGAAGTGTTCAGGTGCTTTCAGCAAAATGATGTAAGGTACATTGTAATCGGTGGAATTGCTTCAATACTGTACGGTGTTCCAAGAGCTACATTCGATCTGGACATACTGATAGAAGCAACATCTGAAAATGCCGGAAGATTACTGGATGCCCTGAAGCAGGCAGATATGGGAACAGCTGAACTTACTACAGCAGTTAAACTTCTCGAGCACGAGATAACGGTTTTCGAAGACAGGATCAGAATTGATGTTATGACCGCAACTCCGGGAATTGAGTTCCAGAAGGCCTGGGAGAACCGCAATACAGTGAAATTCCATGGACAGGAACTTCACCTGTTATCCAGGGAAGATCTGATTGCTTCAAAAAAAGCTTCAGGCAGAGATCAGGATATCGAAGATATCCGTCTTCTGAAAATAGACGAGAACAGCACGAATGAATAAACTCGGAAGAACGGGTTTTTCAAATAACAGCTGGTTATAATCCCCGTATATTATCGTTAAATACTTCCAGTATTCTCCTCAAATCTGCGAGCATTCTATCTCAACTGCGAGGATCTTCTGCACAATGCACATTATCGGACAAGCTCCCAGGTATGTGGTACGCCCGGGGAAAAGCAGAAACTGTCTTCAGAATGTTTCCTGATTGATTAACCGCGGATGCTATTTGTTTATGTGTAAACGAACGAGGTATGCAGAACCCCATGACACGCAACGTGGCGCATGTCACGTTGATTCTCCTTCTTCAGTTAATTGACACCTTCAACATGAACGGATATTATGCTTCAAAGACGGTCGTTCTGTAAGGATTTAAGTCTGGAGTGGTGGTATGCCTAACAAGGAAATTCTGGCACTGGAAAAGAAACTCGAAGAACTCAGGCTCTTGCCACCCGGCGCAGAACTTGTAGCTGTGCTGAACAAACTTGCTTTTGCCGGGATGCATTCAGATCCCCGCAGATCGGAAGCATGTGCTCTGGAAGCGTGTGATCTTGCCGGAAAGCAGGAGCTTCTTGTCGAGAAGGCCAAGAGTTATAATACCCTTGGAACAATAAATCTCGAGGCGGGGAACTTTACCGAAGCGATGTCGAATTGCCGGAAGTCCATGGAGATTTATGAGAAACTTGGAGACAAGGACGGGATGGCAACTGTCCACGCTACACTGGCCTCCACTTACAGGTCGCAGGATATGATTGACAAGGCTCTTGAACATTACCACGAGTCTCTCAGGCGGGAACAGGAGCGGGGTGCAAGTGAAGATGATCTTGCACGCTGTTACTTCAACATAGGCGCATGTTACAGCGGCCTTGATCGCCTGGACCTGGCGCAGTCCTCCTATGATTTTGCGCGAAAGGTCTGGGAAGAGTCCGGTGACCGTATGAAACTGTCATACCTCTACCATAATATCGGTGCTGTCTATGGAAAAAAGAAAGAACTGGATACTGCTCGTGAGTACTTCCAGAAAGCATTAGCTATCAGGGAAGATCTGGGTGATAAAAAAGGTACCGCCAGCACTCTGGGCAATCTGGGAAACCTTTATGAAAACCTGAGCGAGAACGAATCAGCTCTTAAATGTTTCACCAGGAGCCTTGAACTGTATGAGGAAATTGGCAACAGGCGGGGAGTTGCTCACATGTGCGGTTGTGTCGGAGGGATATATACCGCTCTGGGACGCCTTGATGAAGCTGAATCACTTATCAGCAGAGGCCTTTCGATAACAAGGGAACTTAAGGTAAAAGACCTGGAAATCCACTGCTTGAAAAAGATATCGGATCTTTTCAAGGCAAAAGGGTATCTGCAGAAAGCGCTTCAGCACTCCAGGGAATTGAATACATGCATAGAAGAGCATCTGAATGAAAAGAGCATGGAGAAGATTGCGGGGCTTCAGGTGCAGTTCGAGACAGAGAATAAGGAAAAAGAAGCCGAGATCTATCGTCTTAAGAATGTTGAGCTTTCTGCGATGAACGATGAGCTTCGCGATGCTCTGGCTCATGTAAAGACACTTCAGGGTTTACTTCCTATCTGTTCAAACTGCAAGAAAGTCAGGGATGATGACGGTTACTGGAAGCAGATCGAGTCCTACATCTCTGATCATTCAGACGCGAAATTCTCCCACGGAACCTGCCCTGAGTGCATGATTAAGCTGTATGGCAAGAATTTTCTAGAGAGCAATAGCAGAATCCCGTGATACGCAACGTAGCGCATGTCACGTCGATCCTGCTGCTGAGCACGTTCGCTACCGCTTATGCTCACCCTCATATGTTCATCGATACGAAGCTTGAGGTTCGTCTTTCCGGAGATCGTTTGGATGGACTGGAAATAACATGGTTTTTCGACCCGATGTTTACCGCGTCTATCGTGAATGATTGGGATGAGAACGGGAACGGCAGTTTCAGCTCGTCTGAGGTTGAGCTGGTATATGAGAACGCCTTCTCGAACCTTGCTGATTTTAACTACTTCACGTACGTCAGCACCGGTAATACAACACTGTCCCCTTCTGAGGTGGAGGAGTTTACCGTTTTCATGGATGGTCAGACTCTTGTTTACCGGTTCTTCACGCCTTTCGATATCGTTTTGTGTGATGGCATCTTCTCGGTTGCGATTTACGACCACACTTATTACTGCGACATCCTCTATTGTTCAGATTCTCCGATTACGCTTGTTGGTCCCGGAAGCTCGAACGCGTCGTTCCAGATAGTGGAGAATAACAATATTGAGATTCTGTACGGAGGTGCCGTATCGGTATCCAGAGATGGTAAGACCTACACGGGTATGGCCTACCCTCAACAGGTTGTAGTAACCATAGAGGATATTTAAGTTCATGAGGTTTATTGTTGGCGTTATTGTCCTTTGTCTTCTGCTGCTTATTCCTTCATTGGGGCTGGGTCAGGGTAATCCGTTCCTGTCGGGAACTTCTGACAGCAGTCCGCAGAATCAGCTAACCGCATCACAGGGGCTGTACTCTTCCAGAATTGTCGGACCTCTTCTTCGGCAAAGCGTTGCTTTGCAGCGGACGCTCCAGCGTTCGATCTCAGAAACCATGCAGAGTGTTAAGGATAAAGGGAATTTTGGGAGCCTTATTGTTCTGCTGGGGGCATCTTTTGTGTTCGGGTTCCTTCATGTCATAGGCCCGGGGCATCGTAAGATGCTTGTGATAGGTTATTTCATGGGTGAGGAAGCCAAACCTGTTATGGGTATTATGGCGGGATTTCTGCTGGCGCTGGTACATGCGGGGAGTGCTATTGTTCTGGTGGGCGGGTTCTACTGGTTTGCTTCCCGATCCCTGCTGGTATCAGTTAATCAGGCGGAGCTTATTCTGTTTCCCATTACCTATGGCATTATTGTTGTCCTGGGAGCATGGATGCTATACCAGGGAGCGAGGGGTTATCGCAGGAATGAGCAGTACCGTGCTGACGCAAAAGGTATTGGCGGGCTTATCCTGTCCGGTCTTGTACCCTGTCCCGGAGCCTCCGCGATAATGATCTTTGCCATTACTTCCGATGCCATGCTTCTTGGTATTCTTGCTGTTCTGGCCATGTCTCTCGGAATGGGATTGTTTCTTTCAGGGCTTGGAGTAGTGAGTATCTTATTCCGGCGCGGTATATCCCGTTTCTTCGAAGATCAGAAACGTTCGCGGATTCTGGATCTTTTACTTCATGTCGTTGGCGGTATTCTTATGATATGTTTTGGAGCTTTCCTGCTGGCAGGGTGTCTTCTGGGATAAAGACATATACTTTCTTGCATAACTATTGACATATGTTAATATATGGCTATAATTACGCATATGAAAAAACACGAAGTAAATACTGAGCGAATACTGAAACTCATTCGCAATTCAGGTATTGTAAGCGCAGCAGAAATACATTCCCACGGTATTCACCATGAGTACCTGCGGCAGATGTGCGCCAGGGTAGAACTCGTGCGCGTGGGTCGAGGACTGTATAGTCTACCAGATGCTGACGTTACAATTCACTATGGACTGATGCTGGCAACAAAGGCTGTTCCCAGGGGGGTAATATGCCTGCTCTCCGCCCTTCGTTTTCACGAGATCGGAACGCAAGCTCCCCACGAAGTCTGGATCGCTCTTGACCGAAGGGCCGCACGGCCGCAAGTAAGGCATCCTGAAATGCGGATAGTTCGTTTTTCTGGTAAGGCTCTCACAGAAGGTGTCGATGAGTACAACATCGAAGGTGTTCAGGTCAGAATCTATAACATCGCCAAGACCGTGACAGATTGCTTCAAATATCGGAATAAGATCGGACTTGATGTTGCGCTGGAAGCTCTTCATGTAGTTCTACGTGGTCGAAAATGCTCGATCGATGAACTCTGGAAATATGCAAAGATCTGCCGGGTGACGAAGATCATGCGTCCGTATATGGAAGCAATTGTATGAGACTCTAATATTGTCTGGACGCATTATGCGAAGATGTACCTGAATTTCTGGAACTGCTTTCGCATCTCAGAGATTTCCTGCTGCTTCCCATGAAGGCAGCCGCCGGGGATGGTCCTGCTCCAGCGAGCTGGGTTAAGGGCGGTCCGTGGAAAGATTGAGAGAAGAGCGAAGGGATGTGCATAATCATATTGGCAAACACGGCAGGATGACATGGCAAGGAAACGGAAACCCATCAGGAGAGTGATGATACTATTCATCCTGACAGCAGTGGTTGCTTATCTGGCAATTTGCGTCTACCTGTATCTGAACCAGAGAGCTTTCATCTACTTCCCGCAGCCGGGGGTTCTGTACACCGGCGAGAAGCCCGTAGAGATACGGAGCGGAGAAATCACCCTCAGGGGATGGATAATGAATGAGGGCAGTAACGAAGCTGTCATCTACTTCGGCGGAAACGGCGAGAGACCTGAAGCGAACATCCCCGACTTCAAACACATCTTCGATAACCAGACCGTCTATCTGATCAACTACAGAGGCTACGGAGAGAGCGACGGCAGCCCCACGGAAGAAGGTTTGTACTCAGATGCGCTTGCAATCTACGATCACGTATCACAGAACCACTCGAAGATTACCGTCATCGGTAGAAGTCTCGGCACAGGTGTGGCCACCAACCTGGCCTCTGAGAGATGTGTAGACAGGCTGGTGCTGATAGAACCTTTCGACAATATGGTGAATGTAGCCAGGGCAGCCTACCCGTTTTTCCCGGTGACGTTAATGCTGAAGGACCGCTACGATTCCGCAGGCAGGGCGGGAAGCATCTTCGCAGAGACGCTTATCATTATGGCAGGGAGGGATGAGATAATTCCCGGCTGGTGTACGGAGAATCTTATCTCGGAGTTCGATCAGGACATCCTGGAAGTAGTAATCATTGAGGACGCAACTCACAACGACATACAGGATTATCCGC
>CBDVBK010000120.1:0-5592 GCA_965372215.1 uncultured bacterium
CCTTGGCCTCCACCGGTCATAGGACCCATTCCTGAAGGTCCTGTTCTATCAAATCCTGGCATAATGTATTCCTCCTTTATAATTTTTTCTTATCGCGCATAAGATCATAGCTACATAGTCCCTGGACCAAGATCTCATAACGCTACCAGCCTCCCCTTGCGGGGTAAGCTCCACGCTGGCCAAAACCTCTACCGGAGCCTCGACCCATACGATAACCTGGCCTGAAACCCCGGCCAAAACCTCGGCCACGTCCAAAGCCCAGCCCATAACCGGCACTCGAATATCCGCGCTCCCATGCCGGCGCTGGACCATAAGCAGCCTGAGAGGGATTGCAGTAACCTCTGCCTCCCCCGGTCATAGGACCCATTCCTGAAGGTCCTGTTCTATCAAATCCTGGCATACTAAACATCTCCTTTCTATTGAAACCCACCGCCCCGGCCACGGCGGCGTCTTCCTCTTCCTCTGGGCGGTATCTCAAAATTACCACCCTCGATTCTAAGTATTTTTCCCATAACCAGAGCATCAGCAACAATTGCCCTCGCCTCAGTCAGAATTCTCCCAAAGGTCTGACGTGAGACATTCATCATTCTGGCTGCTGTCTCCTGATCAAGACCTTGAAAATCGTTCAGTTTGATCGCCTCAAGATCCTCTATGGGAAGGATGACCTCTTCTCTTCCCCATGGAGGCATTCTATTGGGAATAAACGCATCAACAATGGGGCGCCCCTGAACAAATCTGAGCTTTCTCGGCCTCGGCATTTACCCCTCCTGTTACGAGCGTACGCTCATAATATAATTGTATGCGTGTTATAGTCAAGTAAATTATTGAGCATATGCT
Organism: uncultured bacterium; assembly: GCA_965372215.1. GTDB lineage: Bacteria > Fermentibacterota > Fermentibacteria > Fermentibacterales > JCC-6 > Aegiribacteria. Next base: position 838 of record CBDVBK010000120.1, read on the forward strand.
CATTTTTGTTTTATGTGAAATCGTTGGCATCTTTCATTTACCGATTTGCATTCTCTTTGAAAAAGTGTAAACTACTTTATGTAAAAAATCGAGGGATGCCTAACTCTTGTGTAACTGCTCAGGTAATTAGCCTGAAGGCTGTAGACCGAAGGATACTGATCAATAATCCACTCAACAACGAATATGATTGAAGTTATATGAGCATAACCGGAACCGAACCGGAACAGGGACAGGGACAGCTCGTCCCCCTGCGCAACAGGTATTCTTCAAGAAGGTGCTATTAACTTGACGAACATGAACCAGCATAATTAGTCTATGTCTGAATAACAGATTCCGTGGATAAGAGATCTGTAGAATCATCGTTCGGGAAGATTCAAAAGGAGGTTAATTGATGAATGTGCTTGTGATTATTGGCAGTCCACGCAAGAAAAACACTTTCTCAATGTCTCAATGTGCAGACTTATTGAAAAAAAGTAAATGCGGCAGAAACTGTGGAATTTGAATATCTATTTTTAGGGGAAATGAATCTTGAGTTATGTCGCGGTTGCATGCTCTGTATTTCGAAGGGAGAGGAGCACTGTCCCATCAAAGATGATCTTCAGTCAATTATAGAAAAGATGCATAAGGCTGATGCAACTATTTTCTCCTCCCCTGTATATGCTCATCATATAACAGCAATCATGAAAAACTTCATCGACCGATCGTGTTATCACTTTCATCGCCCGATTTTCTTTGATAAGACCGCACTCGTTGTCACCACAACTGCCGGTTCCGGTCTGGAAGATACAAGCGAATATCTTAAAAGAACAGGGCGCGGCTACGGTTTCAACTTCATTGGATCACTGGATGTGATGATGGTCATCCACGAAAGGTCACAGAAATACAGATATCAAATTTCGAAAGAAATTGACGATCTCTCAGAAAAACTCCTTCAAGCTATGAAGGATAACAAGAGTCCTGTGCCTAGCATATACAACCTCATCTTATTTGGTGTAATGAAGCAGGTTGCACCGTACATAGAACGAGATAATGACTACTGGCAGGAAAAAGGCTTGTTCGATAAGGATTATTATATTGATGTCCCCATTCCGTTCTTCAATAAATTGATTACAAATCTCGTTCTCAAGAGGATAAAAAGGAAGCAGGCTAAATACTTTAGATGAATGATGTTCCCGAATCTGGTGTCGGGTCTGACATCTTAACATTCTCCGGAATATCTGCAAAAAAAAAGTAATGTTACTGTTTCTTAGCTGGAAGAAACCATCCCAGATGCACCTGCAGGGATATTAAGTTGATAATTCAATGGAGGAGGATAAAAACCATGACAGGACAGATCCTTTGCACAGTGTTCTTTATTGGAATAGCCGGGGCAACCATGCTCAGTGTAGGCGAAGGTGAGCAGTTCGCAACTCCACAACAGGCCATAGATGAAGTCTCGGAAGGTGATACGATACTGATCAGAGCCGGCACCTATGAATTCAACGACTCCATTGAACTCCGGGGACATAATGATATCTGGATATTCGGGGAAGAAGGATCCCGACTGATCTGCGACAGCCAGATAGACAATGTAATGTGGATAATCAATTCTGACAGGATCACCATTAGTGATTTATCCGCTACTCACACCGAGCCCTCAATTGACCAGCGCTGCTATGGCAATGTCTTCGGAATAGACAGTTGTGATGATATCACCATAGAGAACTGCGAGATAAACGGGTGCGGAGCAATAGGGGTTTACACGAACCTCGCAGATGGAATCGTGCTCAGAAACAATTTCATTCATGATAATACGATCTGCGCGGTACTGTACCATGGGCACAATCTCATGATGGAGAGTAATCATCTCGAAGGTTTGACGATGGAAGGTAATACCGTCCTGAATAACGGCGGCTGGCGATTGGACACGCTTCACTGTGGTGGCTCACCCATAAGTAAACTCGCGGGTGTAACGAATGAAAATGGTTATCTCAGATTCATCTTCAGGGATCCAATATATAACGATATAGACACATGCTATGTTGCACCAGGCTGTGATGGACCATGGCTTGATATAGCTCAGAATCCGGAAGATTACATCGGTACTGATCTAAAATACTGTTGGATTGAGGCGGAGGCCTACTTCTTTGACTACTGCCGGAGTGAGAGGATCATAGAAATGATTTCCGTCTCCTTTCCTGACTGAGAGCTGAGTTCAGCTACCATTGCCTTTTCTAGCTCAATTGATTTCAAAGGAAGTTCTATCAGCTTGGAGAATGGTGTTATTCCCCGGTGATACTTCAAGGGTTGTATTCAATGATTATGTACTGACGGAGAGAAATCGTATTCTTGGCATTGAGGTATACTCAGGTTCAAAGTGGCATACTCACAGAGGTATGCAGGGATTCAGGAGGAAATACCCGGAAGCTGAAGCACTGCTTATCGGCAGAGATGGCTTACCGATTGAAAAAGCTCTTTCAACCAAACCTTCAAGATACTTCGCTTGATTCGCAGGAACGCCGATTCTAGAAACACTGTAATGCCAGCAACCAAGGAAGAGCGATGAGCATAACTGGAACTGCGCCTGAACAGGGACAGCTGGTTCATCTGCGCAAACTGCGCAAAAGGAATTTCAAGAAGGTGCTATTAACTTAACGCCCCAAGGGCACCATAGTTAGGCTATGTATGTTAATAAAATCTGCTTTTGCGAACGATCAAAATACTCGTTCTTCACAGAAAGATATTATAGGTCACAGGGGTTCATTAAAAACGATAGTATACATGAAAGAAAATCAAGATATTACTTGTGTTGACGTTAATAATTCATTTAATTTATAATGTATATATGTGAATGAATAATTGGAATCACTAGCAGTTAGTACATTATTCATGAAGTGTTAGACTGGAGGCTATCGTGAAACCACCTGAATCGCTCCGAATCAAAGATTATATGACCAAAAGCGAAGGGGAAAAGGAGGAAGCTCTCAGTGAACTGAGAGACGAAATCGCCACCAGGGAAGCCAAGCTGAAAGAGAGAATTGAAAAAACGAAGAACCATACACTTCTTTATCTGGTGCTTCTGTTTCTTATAATTGCGCTGGGATTATCACTGAACTTGATCATAGGTAAGGAAGATGATCAAGGTCTCAGCTATTCGGTTCAAGACACACTAACCCAGGATGATTTACATACATCGGTTGATTTGTATGAGGCAGATACTGAAGAGGGGAAGACTCAGAAGAATAAATCCAAGACAAGATTATTTAAGACAATTGTTGTAATTGTTGCCATTTCAAGCTTGGGTGGGATAGCAGCTTTCTACACACAAAGGCAGAATAGTATATACGTAGAGACTTCACAACTGAATCTCCTTAAAGCCAGGGAGAAGATTCTATCCGATCCTGTCCTGCATGACCGGGAGAATAATCATTCTGTCTTTAACCGTCTGGTAGCAATTAATATAGAGAATCTTGCTGAATACTATGAAATGATCAAACTGCATACAGACAAGAGTTTCACCTTCGTTCTCATCTCAGGCATAACCGGATTCTTGTTGATAATAACGGGATTGGCCATAGGTCTGGTATCAGGAAAGCAGCAAGAGCTTATTGCATATATTGGTACTGCCACTGGAATAATAACGGAATTCATATCGGGTATCTTCTTCTATCTCTACAACAAAACCGTTCGAGAACTCAAGGGTTATCATGACAGTCTGCTTAAGGTTCAGAATACACTTCTGGCCTTCAAGCTGCTCGATGATATTGGGGTAGAAGATAAACAAATTGAGATGATTGCGAAAATCATAGGGTATCTTATGCAAAAGACACCCTCTGCGGGAACAGCCGAACAGGAATCGGTGGATTAAGCAGAGAATAGAAAGGTAAATGTAAAATGAGTATGAACTGGACTCCCTGGTCGGATCGGAACCTGGAATTTGCTCCTGTAGTCGCGTTGCATCCACATGAACCATTCTATCCTGTATCTGTGGATACATTCCTCAAGGAGGATAGCCAGTTTATGGTCCTGGTCGGGACGAATAATAAAGGTCCCGTATTCGGGGCTGTAGACAAATACGATAATTTGTCATTCTTTAAACGATGTCAGCTGATGATGTTGCCGGATTTCAGGCAACTCTTCCCGCATCTGGTGCTCCATAAGAACAAGAGGAATATGAAGAAGTCGGTGGTTCTTCAGAAGAAATACCCAACAAGAATGGTTTACACGAGAGGATTCAGAAACACAAAGACTAAGGAAGCATTTATCACTTACTGGTTCTTCTATGTTGAGAATTTTCAGCCCGACAATTCAGATGAGAGCGTGATAAAGAAGGAACTTGGAAGCAATTCAGGTGTATGGTGGACACATCAGGGTGATTGGGAAGGGATAAGCGTTCATTTCTCGGATTTTGAAAAAGATCCATGGGATGTATATTTTTCCCAGCATACTTCATACGAAATCATTTCCTGGGATAACGTGATGAAGAAGGATAATAGAGTTCTTGCACTGGTTGCTCTGGGCAGTCATGCAACGTATAACGGTGAATTCGATAGGCCACACGCTGTTGCTTTCAGAGAAGTAACTCAACTTGATCCTGATTTTGAATACTATCCTTCACTGAATCCTGTCTCAAAAGGGGAGTACCTTCTTGAAGAACTCAATCCAGCGAATGACCTGTGGTTGTGTTTCGACGGAAGATGGGGCAAATCAGGCGGATGGGCCACAAGAGCGCCAAAAGGCCCGTTGATGAAAGATAAATCCGGGTTTGCCCTGAAG
>CBDVBK010000121.1:0-5225 GCA_965372215.1 uncultured bacterium
GCGGGTCTCGGAGCAATTGCAGGAGAGCTTGGCGGCCTCGGAAGCGTTTTGAGCGCAGGAACACCGGGAGGAATGGATATCAATCTTGTCCAGCAGATATTGTCTTCAAGGATAGTGCTGGAGCGAGTTATGCTGAAGTACGATTTTTTTGATTATTTTAAATCCCCTAATATGGATCTTGCTCTTGACCGAATGCGTAAATGGATAGCAATTGAACTCACTCCTGAAGGTATGATAGCTGTATCGGCAGAGGGCAGGAGCAGAGAAGAAGCAGCAGCGATGGTGAACGATATCATCGCGTTCGCGAACGACGAACTCTCCGTCATTATAACGAGCAGATCCAGGAGAAGCAGAATTCTCGCAGAGGAATCCGTGGAAACAGCGGAAGAATCCCTTCTTGTAGCTCAGAACAGAATGGAGCGGTTTCGGGAAGAAACAGGGCTTATTTTTCCGGAAGAACAGGGTTCGCAGACAATTGAGTTGCTTGGTGTTCTTGAGACAGAGCTTCTTCTTTCAGAAGCTGAACTGGCAGGGGTAAGCGGAACCATGTCATACTCCAGTTCCGCTTATTCAGAGATAGCACGGAAAGTCGCATTCATCAGGAATACACTGAATGCCAGAATGACATCCGGAGACAGTCTCAGTCTCTTTCCCGGTCTGGACAGCATTCCATCAATGCTGAAGGAGTATGAGAATATCTCAATCAACCTGGAAACACGTCGCATAATATATCTGATGCTCCGGCAGGAGCTGGAATCACTCAAGCTTGAGGAAGTAAAAGAAAGTCCAACTCTTGAAGTTCTGGTTCCGGCAGTGCCAATGGCTCTCCGGTCATATCCAAAACGGGGCATGCTTGTCATGACAAATACTTTTATCGCCCTTATTCTCTCACTTCTCTGGCTTGCTGTAGTTACCTATGCAAAGCAGCTTCTCGAAGGTGAATCAACAGGGGACTTCTGGAGAGGAATTCTGAAAACTGCTGGTAAGCAGCTCTTTCTAACCAGAGATAAAAAGCGCGGTTCAGGGGAAATCCGCTGAATTTCCAATCTCAGATCAGATAATAGTGTTCAATGAAATCCTGAAATTCAAGAAGCAGATCGTCGAACTCGGAGTTCCGGCTCTGGTCAGCCGCGGAACTCTTGTACTGTGGGGACTGGTAGCGATACTAATTGTCCGGGTTCTTCCGGAAGAAACCTTTGCCGCTTACGCTCTGGCACGGAGCGTTCAATTATTCGGTGTTCTTTTCGGTGGAGGATTTGTTCTTCAGGCGATTATCAAATTCGCATCAGAGGGTGACACCGAAAGAGAACAGCAGCTGGCAAATGCGGGGATAGTTCTTGCTTCCGGTATGGCAATAATTACAGCGCTGCTTCTTGTTTTCAGCAGCGGACTTCTTCACTCCTTCTACAGTGACATTGATATTGCAGGGATTCCTGAAATTCTTGCTCTCTTTATTATCGTCAGCACAGCGTCTCAGCTTCCAAGAAGCCTTCTTGTGGCAAAGCACAGGATGAAAGAGATCATGATATCTGACATCGCTTCATTCGCCGTCAGAACAGGTGCGGTCGGGTGGATGATCCTGACCGGTTCTCTCAACAACCCTCTTCAGATATTTGGAGCGATGATAGCCGGGAACGTCACAGCTCTACTGATAAACGTCTGGCTGGCACGAGACCTTGTATCTCCCGCTCTGGGTATATCACCGGGTTCAATGAGGATTGTAATGGGTTTTGCCGTGGTTTCTCTCGGCACAGGGCTTGCTAATTTTGTCTATACCAGAACTGATATTCTGGTTCTCGGGAAACTCGCTCTTCCATCTGAAGTAGCTGGATATGGAGCTTGTCGAACCCTGACCGCTTTCGTGATGAATCTTTCTATTGCAGCTAACATGATTCTTCTGCCCCTTGTATCAAGAATGTGGCGACAGGGGAACAGGGATGGAATTCTCAGGAGGGTACTCAGCGGAGTTCTTATTATCGAATTGATTCAGCTTCCAGTTGTGATATTGTATACGGTCTTTTCTGAACCATTGCTGAACTTTCTGTATCAGGGCAAATACAACTTTGCCTGGCCTGTTTTGATTGTACTGGGTTCATTATCTGTGATCCGTCCATTCGGAAGCCTTTTCTCTATAATGTCTCTTGGAATGGGGAAACCTTCATATTCAATGTACAGTGTTCTGGTTTCCGCAGGCATAAATCTTGTACTGAATTTTCTGCTCATTCCAAAATACGGAGGGTTTGGTGCTGCCATCGCAACCGCCGCAGCGGTTATCTGCGGGGCATCCGCTGTGATTATTCCAACAATTCGTTACTGGAACCGTAATCGATACGCGTAATCGATCATTTCACATCATCGATTTCAACTGCATACAATGAAGTTGCCAATATTTCCGGTTTTTCATTACATTTATATTCAAGGATGTGATTTTGAGTAAAGGAACAAAATGATACACAGACTGTATGATCGCGAACGGGATCAGAAAGACTGCCACAGGATATGGCGTGAGGTCGGCTGGATCGATAAGGACCAGGGGCAAATATTGGACACCTTTCTCGTCGGTTGCCGTGCACTTGTCGGAGATCTGAACGGCAGACCGGAATCACTCGTGGTTTCCTCTCCCGGTTCCCTCCGCTATCTTGAACAGGATCTTCCGTTCTGCGCGGTGTGCGGAGTGACTACTGGATATGCAGGTCGGAAGCAGGGGCTTGCCGGGAAGCTTACAGCTGAGCTTATTGCACTCGATGTAGCTGAAGGGGCTTTGGTCGCGGGACTCGGTATGTTCGAACAGGGATACTACGACATGCTTGGATTCGGTACCGGATCGTATGAATCCTGGATCGGCCTCGACCCGTCCAGCCTTAAAATCGATATTCACCCGCCGCCTCCCATCCGCCTGACAAAGGATGACTATGCGCTGGTCCACAGATCACGCCTGAGGAGACTTCAGGTACACGGCAATACAACACTCTACAGGGAAGAAATTACCCATGCGGAGATGGAGTGGAGCAAGAAGGGCTTCGGACTCGGTTACATGGATCCTGACGGGCAAAATCTCTCTCACCATTTCTGGTGCGGCCACGTAGAAGGAGAAAATGGACCCTATTCAGTATCGTGGATGTCCTATACTGACTATTTCCAGTTTCTTGAACTGCTTGCCCTCATAAGGAACCTGGGTGACCAGGTCTCTCTCATCCGGCTGAACGAACCTGCCGCGATCCAGATACAGGATCTGATACGAACTCCTTTCAGGCACATGAGAAAAACGGCGAAGTCAAAATTCGAAACCAGCCATCGGGCTTTTGCATACTGGCAGATACGGATATGCGATCTGGAGAAATGTATGGCTGAGACATTTCTTCCATGGGGTAGTGTTTCTTTCAATCTTGAGCTGAAAGATCCAATTGAGGAATATCTGGAAAAGGATGCTCCATGGCGGGGGATAACAGGCAGTTATACCGTTACTCTCGGTCAGGAATCACGAGCGGAGAAGGGGCATCAGAGCGGCCTTCCTGTTCTGGAAGCTTCGGCAGGCGCATTCACCCGGATGTGGTTCGGTGTCAGACCGGCTTCCGGACTTGCGGTAACAGATGACCTTGCCGGCCCGGAGGATCTTCTGAAACAGCTGGACGAAGTGCTCCGGCTGCCTGTACCAAGCAACGACTGGGATTATTGATAAGGAGGAGAGCATGAAAGTCGTAGCATTTGTTGGAAGTCCAAGAACCGAGGGTACAACCGATGCTCTGGTCAGGCAGGTTCTCAATGGAGCTGAAGATAAGGGGGCTGACGCGGCTATTTTTCATATCGGGTTGTTGAATATTAACGGCTGCAAAGCGTGTATGGCCTGCAAAAAAACCGGCGTATGTATACAGAAAGATGATATGCAGGAACTGTACAATGAAATTCGTTCAGCAGATGCTATTGTTTTAGGTACACCGATATATATCTTTTATATGACAGCTCAGATGAAGGCATTTACTGATCGTCTTTACTGTTTTCTTGGATATAATTTCGAAAAAAGACTGGATGAGAAAAAGGCTGTTCTTGTAGTTACACAGGGAGCTGAGAACCCGGAACTATTTTCTGCGCAGATCGAAAATATGAAGAAAGCATGGTCGATGGTTAATATTTCGGTTGTTGAAACTATTATTGCGACAGGTACTCACAAACGGGAACAGATAACTGAAAATGAAGAATTGATGGAAAAGGCTTTCTCTGTCGGACAGAATCTGGTTGATTAGCACACCTGTATCTCTCGGCAGGTGATCAGGTGATTCCTAAGATAGAATCGGCCTCTCGTTCAGGTCAGTTCCCGATATAGGAAGCCACAATTCCTGCCAGAACAAGCGAACAGAGCTTGGATTCCGCCGAGTCCGCACGGGATGTAAGGGTTACAGGATGTGTCGCACCCATTATTACGGCAGCACCTTCAGCGTTTGAAAGGAAAAGCAGCGTTTTATACAGAATGTTTGCGGATTCGATATCCGGCAGCAATACAATATCCGCCTGACCTGCCACAGAACTTTTTATATTCTTGATCCTTACCGCTTCTGGAGAAACCGCGAGATCCATGGCAAGTGGGCCATCAAAATCAGTACCCGTGATTTCACCGTCTTCAACCATTTTTTTCATCCTCGCAGCTTCCATTGTGCGAGGCATTTTCTCATATGGCAGTTCTTTTGCGCATAAATAGGTTGATTTAGGGATATCAATACCCATAGCATTTACGACTATAATGGCGTTTTTCAAAATCTGAACTTTCTGATCAAATTTCGGCTTGATATTCATGCCAGCATCGGTTACTGTGAGTAATTTGGGATATGTTGGAATATCAAAAACAGCTACATGGCTCAGAAGACCCGGGCCTCGAATCCCTTTCTCGTTATCCAGGATTGCTTTCAGAAAGATGGAACTGGCGACAAGACCTTTCATCAGAACATGGGCATCGCCGTTTCTGATAAGCTCAACTGCTTTCTCCGAAGCAGGTTTGTCTTCTGCAATGTCGATGATATCCATGCCGCTTATATCAACTCCAGCCTCGTCAGCTGAACGTTTGATTGCATCAGATCCGCCTATCAGAACGGCATTGATCATATTTTCATTCACTGCTGTCATGACAGCGGTCAGAGTTTCAGCTTCATCAGCTCTGACTACTGCCACTCTTCTGGAATGTAATACCTTTGCCCTTTCCTTCATTTCTGCGAAATTCCGAACTGGCTGCATTG
>CBDVBK010000122.1:0-5167 GCA_965372215.1 uncultured bacterium
TTGAAGGATTCATAAACTTTATTGATATTCTTTGAATCTTGAGATTTGCTATACTGGTATGCTATTGAAAGTGCTAGACCAGTGATCTTATACTGTTCATAAAAATGCACAACACCATCAATAGGTTGATTCAGAACAGTTTTTAGTCTTAATAATTTCTGCATATTGGCAACAATTCTACGTTCGAAAAGGAGTCTTAATATAGATACGGCAAGTTGTTTGTTATTCTGTATAAATCCAGCAAGCATATACTTAGCTTCTCTTCGAACTAATTCAATCACTGTATCTTTAATTTGAAATGACTTTGAATACTCTGTCATCTTTTTCTTTATGCCATCTCCAAACAGTGTCCACATAAAACTATGATATGGATCTTTTTGTATTACTTCGGTTTCCATGAATTTCAATGCATCGTGAAAAATTGAGGAGAAATCCGGATTGAAAAAATACTTATCAAATTCTCCAAGATCTAAAGGCTGATTTGAATCAATAGCTTGTTTCATGACTGATTCATCAACAGATATGGTTGGCCAGCTATCGTTCACCATTTTTCTCCTTCAACTCAGCAGTATTGTAGACAAAAAACAATTCCCAATCAAATAATGCTTTAAGTATTGCTAATTAATGGTCTTTCGAAAAGGCTTATTTTTTCCCATACATTATCCTGATTCAAAATGAATATTTGAACAGTTGACATTCTAATCAATGTTTAGTAGGTACTGAACAGTGATAGATGAAAGGGTTAATGATAATGGCCCAAATGGAATTCAATCCTAAATTCGGGAAGAGAATACGGGAGCTTCGCCATCGTGAGGGTGAAATAAGCCTTCGCGAACTCGCAAGACGGGTCTGCATCAGTCCTTCTTATCTATCACAAATTGAGCAGGGGAAGCTCCCACCAACCACTAATGTCTCACTGATAATCAATCTAGCAAAAGAGCTTAATGTAGATCCTATTGAGCTTATCAAGTTTGCTAGACCGCCTACTCATACCCTCTCAGAGCTTCTCTCTGATCATCCCGAAATTCCAAATTTACTTGCTGAGATATTCATCCATCTTGAAGAGAAGCACATCAATCCAGCAATTGTCTCAATCTCTTTACAGGGTCTTGTTGGAGAAGAATATGGGAAATACATCAAGAAACCAGAGCAAGATGAACTAGAAGACCTCTCAGAGCAGGTGGAGAGGATTCACCGACGCTCAAGAGAACGGAATAGAAAGCAATGAGAAGCTCTCATTTTTTTATCCTGAGTGTTCAGTGCGTATTACACACTAGAGATTCATCAGAATGAGCAACTCAATCAACAGAAAACCAATCAACAGTTCTCTCAATCAGTACCAAGATATGATTCAGCAGTTGCTTCGATTCGTAAGAGACAGACTTGAAAATGGTTTTGGAGAGATCACATTTGAGACGAGGATAGTGAAAAATGATGTAAGAGAAGTTTTACTCAAATCAGGGGATATTATGCTTTACAGGATTCCGTTGGATCAACTTGCTCATAAAGAACGACTCCCGTCATGGGAGCGTAATGAAGAATCAAAATGAATATGCAAAGCTATCAGAGACATTCTGAAGTGGAAGCACTAAGGATGGTGCTCAGATGGCCAAGAAAGACAAATTCCTGCTTGAGACTCTGCAATTCTGGCAGGAACGCACTTCTAAACATCTCACTGAAGAAGATGCTCGTGAAATATCAGAGAATCTTTTCAACTTTGTACATATCTTGCTTGATTGGTATCACGCCGATCAAGAGAAGTCTCATCTCTCCTCCAAAGAGAAGGGAGTGAGCTGATGAAACGCTTGAACACTTCACATTTGCATATTCCCGCTGCTTTCCCTAATCCAAATTGGGATTACTGCCGAGGATTACTCTTGGAACTTGAAGAAGAAATAATGGAATTTCTGTCACTTAAGGATACAACTTGTCTTCGTGTTTCCTTAGCAACCTATGTTGCCAATCAACTTAATTCAGATCCAGTATGGCTCTTCTTAGTAGGTTCTCCTTCAGTTGGAAAGACTGAAATACTAAATCTTCTTATTGATCTAAGAATAGTATTCGAAGTAAGCACGTTCACCCAGGGCGCTTTTCTTTCTGGTTCTCCAAAGAAAGATACAGATAAGAATTCTTCCGGTGGATTGCTAAGGATGATTGGGGATAATGGTTTCATTATCTGTAAGGATTTTACATCTATCCTTGAAATGCACAGGGAGCAACGATCAAATGCAGTGTCTTCTCTGCGTGAGATTTTTGATGGCAGCTATACAAGGTGGTTCGGATCAGATGGTGGAAAAAATGCACAATGGAAAGGAAAACTTGGTTTGATTGCAGCTGTTACTCCAGTGATAGACGCTCATCATTCAGTTATGAGTACAATGGGTGAACGATTCATTATGTACCGGATTCATACAGATCGAGATACAAGATTGCTTCAAACGAAAAATGCTCTAAGAAGGATTGGGAATTCAGCGAAACATAGAAAAATGTTTAGAAGCAAAGCAACAAAACTTATTAATAGCATTGAAATCCCCGATCAATTTCCAATATTCAGTGAAGCACGGCTGGAAAAGTTCGTAATCCTATCCAACTTGGTTGCCTTATGTAGAAGTACAGTAATCAAAGGTGAAGATCGTCGAGTCGAACTTGTGCCTGAACAAGAATCACCACCACGCCTTGCAAAGCAGCTTCTTACTCTATTCTTAGCTCTGGAATTGATAGGTTGCACAGTTCTGGAAGCTTGGAAAGCAATACTTGATGTTGCTTTCTCATCAATGCCTGAATTGAGATGGAAAATTCTTAAAGCTCTGCAAGAAGATGGTTCTCACAGTGTCAAATCTCTTGTTTCAAAAATACAACAATATGATAGTTCAGTAAGAAGAAAACTAGAGGAAATGGAGAGTTTTGAGATAGTGGAAAGATCCAAGGATGGAAAAAAAGACATCTGGTGTATAACTGAAACAGTGAGAAAAGACTTCGATATTCTCTTCAGGCAATTTGAGAGTGTAAATAGTCCACAGTCTGACAGCAGCAACTTTTCAGAAATGTCAGTAGTACCTGATCTTAATAATACAGACATACAACAGACATTTCGGAAAAGTAATATATTGGATTCGGGAAAAGCACTAAATAAGGTAGAAATCGAGGAAACCGAGTCAGCATGAATGTATATGCAGAGCATGCTTTAGAACAGGTTCATGAATCATATTCATGCTTCATGTATAAATTGCATTGCGTAACTCGTGTATATGTACGTTTACACGATCTCAAGGTCTTCAAGATTGCTTTCGGTTATAGAAGCAGTTGTGAAAGCCCTGTATTAGTGCATTGGCGATATATATCAAGCTATTGTACGCGGGTAGTAAAACAAGATTCACTATCTTTTAGAGTAGTTTATGCATGAAACATTCTGTATACGGTGTTTTACACCGTTTGCAACATATGTTGAATCATAGTATACAGCGTGTTTCATAATTGAAATGAGGAGTTTATGTACATCAAGCTTGTATATGAGGTGAAAACATGCAGAATACAGCATTGAATAGCAGCAACACACCTTTGCGCAAACGTCAAACAGTCATATATGTTCGCGTATCCTCAAAGGATCAAGAACGCGAAGGATATTCGATACCAGCGCAGAAGCGTTTGCTACGTGAATATGCAAAGGCAAATGATTTTTCAATCATCCGCATATTCGAGGATGTTGAGACAGCTAAACAGACTGGAAGAACACATTTCAATGAAATGCTCGCCTTCCTGCGAGACAATGACAGATGCAGAACAGTATTAGCTGAGAAAACAGACCGGCTATACCGGAACATTAAGGACTGGGTCACGATTGATGAATTTGAGCTGGAGATTCATCTTGTAAAAGAGAATGCAATCATTTCTTCTGATTCTCGGTCTTCAGCCAAGTTTATGCATGGAATACGGGTTCTTATGGCAAAGCAGTTCGTTGACAATCTATCTGAAGAAGTAACGAAAGGCATGCAGCAGAAAGCAAGACAAGGCTTATGGCCATCGTATGCCCCTGTTGGATACTTGAACTCAATATCTTCAAATGGTAAGAAGATCATCAAACCAGATCAACAAAATGCTCCACTGATCAGGATGTTATTTGAGACATATGCTGAAGGTGATTACTCATTGTCCAGCCTTACGAAGATAGCCAGCAAAGCTGGATTGACTCGAAAGGGATCAGAGCACCCGCTTGTTAGGTCAGCCATTCATAAATTACTCAAGAATAAAATTTACTATGGTGATTTCGATTGGAATGGAGTAACCTATTCAGGGAAGCACGAGCCTATTGTTTCCAGGCAGCTCTGGCAGAAAGTACAAGACGTTCTCTCTGATAGAGATTCCAGCAAATGCAAACGTGTGAAGCATGATTTCACCTTTTCTAGGCTTCTTAAGTGCGGTCACTGTGGCTGCATGATGACTGGAGAGCTTAAAAAGAGTAAATACACCTATTATCACTGCACTGGGTACAAAGGTAAGTGTAATGAGCCATATACGAGAGAAACTATCTTAGATGAACAATTCTGTGAGTTTCTGGGGCTTCTGGAGTTTAATCGGGAAGTAATTGACAATCTTAGAAGCAATTACGCAGAAAAGAGCAAAAAGAAGCGAAAATATCATAAGAAAGCTGCTGCTGTACTTCAAGCTGAATATGACAAGCTTCAAATGAAACTTGATGCTATGTATGAAGATAAACTTGAAGGCGTAATCACTCCAGAAATGTTCAAGGAGAAGGCTCATAAATGTCGTCAACGTATGGAAGAGCTCTTCTCAGCTATAGTCAAGCACAAATCCGCTGATCCTTCAGAGCTTGAAAGAAGTATAGATCTTCTCGAACTTATCAGAAATGCCCGTGAGTCGTACTTAAAGAACGATAATATTGAAAAAAGAAGATTACTGAAAAACATAGTTTCGAACTGTTCTTGGAGAGATGGCAAACTCTCTGCTGAATTCAGACAACCATTTGGTATGATTATAGATACGAACAAGGTCTATGAAGCACAAAAGGCTGCTGGAGTATCTTCCAACAGCCTTTTTGAACTGTGGTACCCCTAACGAGATTCGAACTTCATAAGCCAGGGGGCTGTTATATTCGTTCGCTGAGCTATATTCAGTTACAGTAAATTCCGGAAAAGAGACTGACATGGAT
>CBDVBK010000123.1:0-5115 GCA_965372215.1 uncultured bacterium
TCCCAGTCCTTTATCTTAAGCTTTCTTGTTATCGAAAGGCCTCTGATGATAAGTTCTTCAGCTTCATCGAGACGTCCCAGTGCGGTGTATACCCCGCCGACACAACCGCATATGTAGGCAATCCCTCTTCTGCTGCCAATTTCCTCATACAGCGCAAGGCTCCTGTTAAAGAATTCCAGAGCCGATTCGTTGTTGTCAAGATCTTCATGCAGGCTTCCCAGATTGCCCAGAGTGCTTGCGATACCCTTTTTGTCTCCCAGATCCTCCCTGATATCAAGGGCCTTCTGGAAATACTCCTGAGCCCTGTCCAGCTCTTCCTTTCTTCCGTATAAGCTACCAAGGTTGTTGTAAAGATATGCCAGTTGAGGACGGTTTCCGGACTCCTCCCAGATCCCCTGCGCGGTTTCATAGAACGATTGTGCCTGCTCCAGACGAAGCAGACTGCTGTAGCATGCACCTATATTGAAGTAACAAAGGGCAAGTTCATCTTCATTTGCGCCGCATTCCTGTTTCCGACTGAGAGATTCATGGTAGTGCTCAAGAGATTTATCAGTCAAGCCCTGGTCACTGTAAGTTAAGGCTATAGTACTGTGAACAATTGCCATACCATCCTTGTCCCCGAGTTTCTCATAGACCTCCATGGACTTACGGCAATACGAAATCGCCTCAGCAAAGTTCCCCGTCTCGCGATTGATTATTCCAAGCATTCTAAAGCTTCTTGCCTGCTCGACAGGTAATTCCAGCTTTTCTGCAAGGTTCTGTGCTTCCAAAGCATAGGCTTCAGCTTTTCGGGGACCCGAATGGAGAGAGATGTTAGCAAGTTTGATCAGCACCGCCAGTAGTTCTGAACCGGAAGGCTCCTGTCTGAGTCTTTCGAGTTCTTTCTCCAGCGCCATGATCTTCTTATTCGGCATACAACCACCCCAGCTATAACCCCTTACGAAACGGTCGTCTCACAAGCATAATATCCATTCATGTCACAGGTGTCAATTAACCAGAACTGCCGGAAAACTCCCGATCAGTATTTGACTTGCCCTTCCAGTAACTCGTGGTTTCATTATCTGATGATTCCAGTTGAAGGAGAACAGAAATGCCAAACAAAACAAAAATGATTGCCTGTTGCGGCCTGTACTGCGATGAATGCCCTAATCACACGGGAAAAATCGCAGATCTGGCCAGGGACCTGAGGAAGGAACTACGAAGCGTCAGGTTCGATAAAACAGCGGAAGTTCTTTCGGAAATGTCCTTCTTCAGCATGTTCAAGGACTACGAGCAATGCTATGAAGTTCTTGGAGGAATGGTAAAACTCCGCTGCAATAAAGCCTGCAGAGAAGGAGGAGGCAACCCGTTCTGCAAGATAAGAAAATGCTGTCAGAAAAAGGAACTGGAAGGCTGCTGGCTCTGCGATGAGTTTGAAACATGCAAGACTCTGGATGATCTGAAAGCAAACCATGGAACAGCCCACATAAAGAATCTGCGAATGATAAAAAGAAAAGGAGCAGATGAATTTCTCAAAGGAAAGAAACACTGGTACGTTAAATAACCTGAGGAGGATGACCAGGATGAATATCAACCGGCAACTGATACACACACTTTTATCTGAAATTATATGATTACCGAGTCTAAGGCAGCCTTCAATAGCGGTCAGCAGATGATACTTCGCACCTGAGCTGATCTCATACTCCGAAATAAAGCGGTATCTTTCATAATCTCTATATTTATCAAGCTTCAGGAGATCATCATTAACCTGACGTAAAATATTTTTCTATTTTAGGTTTGTTAACCGTTATATCTCTCCTTTTTGCAGTGCTGACAGAAATGCTTTCCTCTGTTCATCTCTATATGGTTTAAATCAAGGTAGTAATCCTGCACTGCCGTCTCAAATTCAACTCTTGCATCCTGGGCAAACCTTCTTCTCACAGCGGTGCTCGGTCACCTCCGCTCTTATGGGCGGAAGGTCGAACACCTGTCGTCTTTCGTGGACGGCGGGCTCAACCCTCTCAAGCGAGCAGCCGCAGAACTCGCACTCCGTGACGGGATAGGTGATCTCCCGGTCGGGGTCTTCAACCATTAAGAGCGTATGCCCCCTGTGCCCCTTCTGACCTCCGGGGGACTTGCCTGTCTTCTTCCTCTTTACGGGAAGTTTCCTGAAGCCGTCGGAGGAGGGAGGCTTGCTGGAGTTGCGGCTGTTCAGTTTGAGCTGGTCTTCCAGTATCCTTATGCGCTCTTCGAGTTCGGTGATCTTCTCTGACATCATGACTATCTGATCAGACTGTTTGTCAATAACGTCAAGGAGGGTTTCAACAAGCTGGACCACCGCGTCGGGGCCATCATCGTAGAGGGAGAGAATGTCCTCTCGGCTCAGCCGCATAAGACCCCCCTGAATCTCTTCGAGAGCGGGTAGAGGTAGATGTCCTTTACCGGTACCTTCATGGTGTTGTACCTGTCCTGCCTGTTCCTCCCTCTGGTCTTACCCACACAGGTCCAGTTTGCCGCCATCAACCAGTTCAACCCTGACCGGCTGGAGGCTCTTGAGATTTGCCGATACGGGTTCAGTACTGTGCAGAACCAAGGGAACATCAAATGTCTGGGAACCACTCGGACGACTCCGCCGCCTGAGTGGCAAGGTTATCAGTTCCTTTTTCTCCAGCTTCAGGAGGTATACAGAACATTAACAATATTGAATCCGTCTTGACTCAACATGGATTCTGGATATAATAGTATCAACCATGATACTAGGAGTATTATAAATGATACCGGTAGAGAGTGTTTTTAAACTTGAAGATGTTCTGGGAACCAGGGTTCCCTGGCGCCTTTTGCGAATACTTCTAAAACGTCCTTACCTCAGCTTCTCACCCACTGTACTTGCCGCAACCCTTCAAACTTCGCGAGCAAGCGTACTGCGAGTACTTGGAATCCTCGGAGAATATGCTCTGATCCGCAAATTCAACGGAGGACGATACCAGGCAAACACAGAACATGAGATGATCAGGCGGTTATGGGGCCTGTTCATGCTGGAACACCACGCAAACCTGCAACTCTCATTTAGAAGCGTCATTGATATGTTCTTTAAAGCAGTTGAGGAAAAGGTTGTGGTCTTCATCGTATTCGGCTCTGTTTCCAGGGGACTTGCAACTGAGAAAAGTGATATTGATATCTGTGTTGTAGGTGAAAATATTGACATCAATCGTTTCGATTTTCTCCCGTACCGTTTCGAATTGCATAACTATAAGGAACATCACTTAAAAGACCTGACAGATTTTGTCGTGCTGGATAGCCTTTTAAATGGTATAGTCCTGAAGGGTGATATGTTTGTATATAACATCCTCAAGGATCTTCGTACATTTCCAAAGAAGTATTTGCTCTATCGTGTTAACAAGGCAAAACAATTCCTCAGCCGTGCGGAGGAACTGCAGGGTGAAGCGAGGGACTACTATTATTCATTAGCCAGTACTGCAATTGGAGAAGTTAAGGCCGTTCTTCACAAGGGAACAACGGTAAGTAAGCATGAAATTAATTATCAGTTCAGTGAAGATATTACAACATTGGAGAGCGAATTGGCCAGGGAAGGAGATCAGATATGGCTGATATAGATATTGAAAGAGCTGAGAACCTGATGGAATCAGCTCGCTATTTATTAAGCCAGGACGATCTTGCAGGTGTTGCCGGGTTGGCTTACCAGGCATTTGAATCAGCCTTGATTTCCCTGACTTCTGTTATCAATGGATCTGACTCCAGGACTCATGCAGGCCGTCGAAAACGCGCAAAAGTACTCTTGAGCAATCATAGAACAAAGATTGACTTATTGTGGGAGGTCCGGAATGTGGATTTCTATGGAAACATACACCTCGATCTACCAAGACGTAAATTGACGAAAGAAGAGGCAGTGGACGCTTTGAATACCGTTGAAATAATCATTGCGGATATCAGGCGAATGTTAATATCCGGAAACCCGTAAAGAAGCGAACTCAAGGATGTCCCGTCGTACTGCGTAAGTTGAGTCTGCCTTTAAGCAATTCGCGCACACGTACAAAATCAAGTATCCGGTGACTCAGCAATTACCTTTATGAAGGGGATAGGATCGGGAGAATATTGTATTTCGTCAAAAATAGCAGACCGTTGCCGGTTTTTCCCGAACTTACCAGCGTTAACAGCCCGGTTTCCTGCAGCATGTTCAAATACCTAACGACAGCATTACAGGAGTGATGGTTTGAGCATTGCATGGTACTTACGGTTCCAGTAGCCATTGCCATGCAGGAATAATTTCAACTGTCCGACCGTATCGATCAAATGTGCTTCTATCGTCTGCGGTTATTATCGTACAAGATGAGGCACCCGCGTAGGGCCCGGCTTCAAGAAGACTGTCAAGTTCCCTCTGCCGGTTGGTTTCGTCCAGCGCCCAGCAGACCTGTATTGCTTCCCGGCCACTCTCATCTCCGCCTGTGATGAAGTCGCACTCCCCTTTGCCTCTATAGTAGCAGAATTTACGTCCTCTCCTGAGAAGCTCGCTCCTTCTAAGATCTGACTCCGCAAGAACGACCTCCGGAAATCCGCCCGTTTTCATGTAGGATCGAAGCGCACCCGATAGCTTTCCGCTCTGTTCAGTGTAGAACATCGTTCTATCCACATCAATACTGCTGAAGTCCAGATACTCAGCGAACGATAGAGGAAACATTCGGCGCTATCTCGGAGGATGGACTTCGGCGGGGAATAAGATCAGGAAAAGGCTCCCTTTGGAGCCACTCGGATACTATTGCTTTTGCAGCTTCATAGTTCATTGTTTCCTCCAGGAAACAATATATGTAGAAATTGTTTCCTGCGTAACTTACATATTGAAGTTGATGTCATAGCACCGTGGACTGTTGCCAATTAATCAAAAGAACTGAAAAATCCTGAGTGTAGTCCGAAGTTATACGTTGTCAGTCAGCCGGCTGAGCTGTCCCACCATATACAGCGGCAGTGAAAGGAGATCGAAGGAAATCTCGCAGCCCTCTCCCGATCCGTTCCCAAGCATATGTTCCACTTTCTGGATTGACGGAGGATTCATATCAAAACGGACAGCCAGAGAACTGTTCTTCTCCTGCATAAACCTCATCAGCGACTTCAAACGACCGG
>CBDVBK010000124.1:0-5051 GCA_965372215.1 uncultured bacterium
GTCCGGGATAATCTCACCAGGAAACAGCTTGCTGAAAGGATTGGCGTCTCATCTGACAGGATCACCCAGTGGCTGTGCCTGTTGAAGTTATCTGAGGGGAAACTGAAGGAGATCGAGGCTCTTGGAGATCACTGGAATGGGCAGGTTGTTAGAGAAAGAGAACTCAGAGCGTATCAATGATGCTTATAAGCCATGCTCGAAACTATCTGCGTTCGTCATCAACGGGATTATCAATATCTAGTTCTTCTTCACTCGATCTCCGACACGATGGAGGAAGTATAGTGAGTGTGATTTAACCTGTTTGGTCTTGTCAACTGCATCGTTTCGTGCTTTAAAGAGGTCAGCAATAGCCTTACCACCAGCTACAGAGGGTGCTATCGGGCTGAGTGAAGGAACATCCCCCGCAAGCGCTACTGCAGCCAAGCCGAATGCAGCAATCCACATCCAACTATCTTCCTGAAGTCTTCTTGCTAGGCATCTAAGTTCAGAGCTACCTTTGACTGCTTCTGAGATTGCAGATATCGCTGGCGCTACATGTTTCAAGTAGATACGTTCCACATCGCTAGAGAATGAATCAGACCATGGAATGCTCTGAATTTCCTCAGAAAACTGAATCACCGAGGCTCGGTATTTCAATAGGTACGGTTTTAAGTCATCACGAATGTCCAAGATCTCGTCGAGTGATGCATCTGAGAAATCAGGCAATCCCTGAAGAAGAGCATCATTCAGCTTAGTTTGCTTACTTCTATCAATCTTGCTGTTCGGAATAGAGAGAGGATGAACTACTTGAAAGAAGCTGTCTACAAGTTTTCCCGTTCCGCTGTCAATCAAGGGGTAAGAGTCTCCTGTAAGGAGGGTCTTCAGAACTGTCGAGAAGAATTCCATTGCGATATCTTTTCCATATGTATTTAGCTTCTCGATCTGGACATAACCCTCCGAGATCGCTGTCCGAATATGAGCTGCACCTGCATCTTCAGCTATCTGCCTAGCCTGTTCAACAAACTTCGAATTATCGAATGCCCTTGATAACTTTCGGCGGAGTGTTTCGTATTCAATTATCTCTGCAGGTTTACGATGTTTCCGTTTCTTAAGGAACTCATACCTGTGGTATACCTTCTGTATGTTCACATTCATGAGTCCTGTTACTTCTGCCCAAGAGAAAAACGTATGGAGCTTCTTGTCAACAGGGTCGTTTTGAAAGTCATCTAGTGGTAAGTATAAAGATGCTACCGGGCTAATAAGCGTCACTCTATCAGCATAAAGGAGGGCTGTCTTAAGCATGCTGATCTCATGTGCTAACCCGGCTCCTCGTATGGGAGAAGACGCAATTGTGACATGTAATTGCTTTGTTTGCATCAGTTTATCCAATTCTGCGTCTTCTCACTGCCATATTTGCTGGTTGAGAGACTTATTGAAAGTGTTACGCATGTATAATATATGGAATATAATCTTCTTAAGTCTGTCATGAGAAGAGTATAGGCAAACTCAGAAAGCTGCATACTAAACTGGACGATTATGTACGCGTGTGCGCACTCACCAACGTGAATAAGCTGAGTGTCGGTTTCTTACTTCTTGCCTTCTTCCTGATCCGGCTCGCTTTCCAGCACAGCAGTATTTACCTCTGAAAGAACCTTTGCAGTCAATTCCAGTAATTCACCAGCAGCTTTCACAACATCCTTCTTAGCCCAATGAAAATCATCTTTAAACTTAGTCTTATGATCTAGTCCCTTCTTCTTTGCTCTGCTTACATAGTAGTAGAGCTTTTCAATGTCTTTTTCCCTTGGTTCGAGTCCTAGTTCAACTGCCTTTTTCACTCTTACTTCATATTTCTGGATTTTCTCTCGGTAATTGGCCATTGCCATCCCACTCCTCTCTCATCTCCTCCAGCGTTCTTCCTTTTCAACGACCAATCCTCAGGCGAGACGCATTACTGTGTTCTCTGGAGAGCCATGCCAAGTTTCCGACTCTTCTTGCTCTATCAATCTTCATTCTACATCTTCGCAAGGTCAACATAGGAGGGATACCCAGTGGTGACCGAACGTAAGCTTCCCCATTATGCGAACAGTTCATAAGTAGACATTCCTGCTATTTCAGTTGATCATGTCTAAGTTCTGCTGCTAGAAAATACCTCAGGGTATTCCCGAAGAAGTATATCTCTTAACTCTATGTATGATCTCAGTTCTGTAACTTTCGGATCAGCTTGCTCCGTTGCTTCTAGGATAGCATTTAGTTTTCCCGCTTCACGTCGGTCACGAGCACTATTCTTCAGTCGATGAATAAGAGACAGAGTCGCGGAAGGATGAGTGGATGAGTGTCCTGACTGCTCCAGATTGTAGTACAGGATGTTGCATCGCTCAAGCGTTGATAATAAAGGCAATACCACACTTACTGCCTCTTCAAATGAATCCTCTGCCAAGAGGGCTGCCTTAGTAAGGTTGGCAGTCACGCTTTCTTCATGTGAATGAGATCCTACATCTCTTGGCCAATGAGACAAGAATGGGGCAATCACTTCCATCCAATGGTATCCTCTCTTTCCTTCTTCCACATGCGACATACGGATATATAGGAAATCACTAACTGCTTCTCTTCCCTCAGTGCAAATCTCAACAAGCAGATCACTTATATCATTTGCGCTAATGGATGATGGTGAATCCAAGCACACTCGCGTGAAAAAATAGAAGAGTAGCTTGCGACTCTCACTACGAAATCTACTATGATCTCGGACAGCTGTAATTAAGATTCCAGAGAGACAATCCATCAGTGTCACATCACAGTACTGATTAGATAGAAAACCACTCCATGCGTGAGTGAAGTGAACACAATCATGATGAAGCATCGGGAACAGAACTATCTCGGTCCAGTTTTTATCAACTTTGAAGAAGTAGAACAACCTAGTTGCTATTGAATAGCACGCATAGGAATGTACAATATCATCTCCAGTAAGCAATTTCTCTAACCGCGAGGAAATGCATTCCGGAAGAGTATCTCCTTCCTTCAAGTTGCGAAATCCTGCTCTAGTAATGATAACCTCAACAATCGAACCGATCTCAGTTTGTAAGAGTCCTGGCTTTGTAGTTTGCTTTACACCCATCTGAATGTCTGCAAGGCGATCAGTCAGTCTGAAGAGAAGTCTTTCTTTCTCGGATTCGGGTTGCACTGTCTTACAGGCTTCAATTAACCAATCGTGAGTCAATGTGAACAATAACTCCCCCAGGAGACTATCTGAAGCATCATTAATCAAGATCTCCGAAATCGAATTCCATCCGTATCCATTAGAAGCCAATCCGGATAAACCGCCCCGCCACACATCAGGTAGCCAAGTCTTTTTCTCTGCGAGGGCTATCAATGTTTTAAAACCTGTTCGATAGTGATTCTGAGTCATTTCTTTGAAGTCTCTGCATCTTCCTGTATGGTAATTCGGTGCATCTTCTGATAGTTTAAGAACCCTATCCTGTAAAGACAACTTAAACAGAATCTCGGGAGATACATCCGAGAGGTATCCTCGTTGCATTGGATGCATGAAAGCCACGTACTCGTCACTACGATCTGGTGCAATGTCCCAGTCGGGATGCTTTTTCTGTATCTGATTCAGTCTGACTATTGCAGACTTCGGTAAGCTGATGCCGATTTCCAGGAGTTTCCTATGATAGAAATAAACCGCTCTATCATGTTCTTCTGAATCAGACTCAAGTAACACGCTTGTAAATGCACTAATCTGCAGCTTGCCTATGCTTTTGGAGTTGTCCCTGAGAAGATCAAGAATCTCTTTCCGGTAGATGTGTCGAAACAGAAGAGTACTTCCTCGTTCCACAATGTACTGGATCTTTTGGTCAATTGAGATTCTACTCGATACCGATATAGCGTTAAGCGAGAGTCGGGTAAAAATGGAATGCTTCTGACTTTTCCATACGGCTAGTAATGTATCAGCAGTTGATGGATCGGTCCTATCCACCTCAGCCCATAAATCTCGAATAAGAAACACGAGATTAGACCAAGATCCTCTATACAGATTTTGTGGATCATTCTTGATTGATGGAATATCCAAATTCGACCAGTCTGCTTCAGATGTTGTGTCGTTCAAGAATTGCCGGAGTTCGAGAACATTATTGAGAAGGAGTGATAATTGGAGCAAAAAGCTACTACAGACTCTTACTGCTTCAAAACATGCTTTTGAAGCAAACTGCATATCACATTGAATTGTCACTTCGCCATGGACCAAATCTGGTAATGAACCGTGGATTTCTCCATCCTTACTTGTCTCTTGATATCCTCGCCACGGTTTTGTCAGTCTTATCCTTGGAGCTAGTGCTTCCAGAAGATATTCTCTCCCATGCAGTGAGTTTACATCCAGGTCTGAGTTCATCAATCCAAGATCATCCTGACTTTCGAATGATCCATGCAGAAGCAATTCCCATAGCTTTCTATAATGTGTTCCAATCTCAGGATTATTTTTGAGTTGCCATCGTACAAGATCCTTAAACTCTGGATGAAGAAATGCGCCGTTTTCAATTAGATAATCGACCATTGCGTCCTCGCATAGATGCTTAGTCATCCATTGCCATAGATATCGAGAAATTGGATCAGGGGAACCTAGAAAATATCCATTCTTGGCCATCGGCTTGGTTGTTGGTCCTGTTATGGACCTACTTAGCAGTCCCTTCTCTTCAAGAATACTAAGCCATGATATCTTCGGTACTTCTGGCAATGACGCAAACTGTTTCGCATATGTTCCTGTTGGCTGTGAGGTACTTCCTAGCTCAGGCTCCTTAAGAATTGTAACCACTTGGCTTACAATTGAATCTTCGGGATAAGGTGGTTTCGGATCATATTCAGAGGCAGTAGCAATGATAGCCTGCTTCCCTGTAATCCCAGCATCAAAGTACTTCGCCCAATCAACTAATAAATTATGTAACTGCTGATGATTATTATTAGCTGTATCATACATAATGGGAATTATGCCAAGATTGCTCCATAAGTTAGTATCAGAATGATCTGACTTCTTTGTGTGCGCCGGGCATGGCGCGCAGCGCCGATGACCGGCGCTGTTAACC
>CBDVBK010000125.1:0-4813 GCA_965372215.1 uncultured bacterium
ATAACGTTGGAATACCATCAAGAACATGGTAAGGCTGATGGCAATTAAGACAACTAAAACTTTCTTTATTAAAAGTTAAGTCACCACTGCACTTCGGACAGCAAAACAGATCAATATTCTTAATAATAAAGCTCTTATCATTATCAAACATATTGTATTCTCCTTGATGTGTCTCTAAATCAGCAGATTGCTGTAACTTGAACTCGAAATAGTGAAATTGCAGTTCTGCTGCATTTTGTTGTTCCCTTAATCATTTCATACCCCTAAGGTACTTCTCGAGATCTCTGTAGTAATTCTCATAGGGGCCGATCATTATCAGTTCCAGTGTTTCGGAATCTCTAAGTCGATAAGAAAGAAGATATCGTGTCGTATGTATCTTAAACTTGTAGATAAATACCCCTTTCAACTCCCCTCGCTTTTTTTGACCTATGCTCGGATCATTAACAATCGTGTGAACCTGTTGATCAAGAAATATTTTCTTCTGCTTTTGAAATTTCCGGATTCTTATTGCAAATGATCTTGATTGTAGAACTTTCATCACCCGTTACCCAAACTGGTACTCAGTTGATTCACCCTGGTTAAACTCCGCAATTCCAATCAATATTTCCTTAATAAGGTTGTAAGTTAAGCCGGGATTTTCTTCAGCACATTTGCCTATCTTTGCCCAGTGTTCAATTTGTCCAGTCACCGATCGATTATCGACAGAACTCATCAGTTTTGCCTCTCGAACCAGGTTTTCAGAAATCCGTACTGCAGTGGCCATAATGCAACCTCCATATCTTGCATTGCATATATAATACATTACATTGCAATATACAATTACTGGTTTTGAATCGGCTCGTATTTATTTCTTAAACAAACGCTCAGAATAACCTGCACAGGTATAAACCTGCAATGAATCAGGTTCCCTGTATCTGGACAATTCTGTTCTATCGCGGTTTCTCTATAAGCCGACTAGAAAGGAATCGATGAAGAATGCTGGAGATAAGGGTTTAATGTGGGATCCCATCTTCAACAGTAACCAGTTTGAGCTCCTCTAAATTCTTGGCGGATACCCCTTTGAGGACGACAATACAAACAAAATCGTGCAGATGAAGAAGCAGGATAACTAAGCCTGATCGTCAGATCATTCATCAATAAAGCCTTTCCTGCACCGGACTTTCACTATCATTTCATCTAACGCCTGCAGGAATCTTGAGCGGTCCTTTTTCGCGAAAGGCCTGGGTCCACCGATCATCATTCCCTGTTCCCTGAGATCGTGCAGGAGATTCCTTATGGACAGAACGTCCCCGATGTTATCCTCAGTGAAAGGACGTCCTGTGTTCCCCAGGACCAGCGCTCCATTCTTTAAACACCTCGAAGCGAGAGGTATGTCACCCGAAATAACGATATCATCGCTGCCTGCGTGTTCAACGATCCAGTCATCAACCACATCTGCCCCTTTATCCACAATAATCAACTCCAACCAGCTTGATTCCGGAATGCGCATCCATGAGTTCGAAACGAGAATGACCTTCAAGCCATATCGTTTTGCGACACGGAATATTTCCTGTTTTACAGGGCATGCATCAGCATCGACAAATATGTCAAGCAATGGCAAAACCTTCTCTCAAATCACCAGCTTGAATCCATCACAAATACTTGATTTCTTATTGCTCAGGGAACTTCCCCACTCGTTTGTTACCACTCCACCAGATTAAGGCCACCACGAACGCCAGAGCTTCACCAAGTGTAATCCATAGTCTTGCTGCAATCGATAGAAGTGACGCCTGTCCGGGTTCTCCGGATGTGACAACAATTCCGATAAGCCAGACCAGAGATATTTCCCGGACACCAAGCCCTCCGGGGGAAAACACCGCAATAAATCCTATTCCCACAGCAGTGGGAAGGAGAAAGGCTCCGGGGAAAAAAGGCAGATCCATCCCGAAGCTTCTTGCAAGAAAAACAAATGCAATCCCCTGAAGCAGGAAGACAAGCAGATAGACAGGCAGAAGTTTCAGAACATTGACGAATCCCGGGTCCTGTATGTCAATATCCTTTCCGGTAACAGACCTTACAATTTTCAGCAATCTTCTGAATGCTCCGGGATGCGCTGTGAATATGACAAGGCCTGCTACTGCCAGAACAATCAGAACACTGAGTGTTGTTCCCATCCCGATCTTCCCCGCAGCGAGTGGAATAACAGGAAGAGATGCAAGGAGACAGCCCGCTATAATGAAAAGGCTCTCAAGAATTAGTGCATGACCTGTTCTGGTGGCGGGTATACCTATTTTCTTCGACAGCCCGATCTTTCCAACGGCACCCCAGACCTTTCCTGGAATGTATTTCCCTACCTGAGCAAGAAAATGGATATTGAAAGCCTGTCTGAATGAGATCCTGGCTCCAGCTACACCGCAGACAAGCATCCATGACCATGCCGCAGCCAGCAGATGCAGTATCATCAACAGAAATGAGAGGATGAACAGGGCTGGATTGAAGGAGAGAAGATTCTCGAATCCTCCAGCTTCAGCAGCTCCTTTCAGGAAAGAATCTACAAGGTAATAAAGAGCGGCAGCAGTAAGGATAAGCCCGATAATGTTAAAAACAGTTTTCTTCACTGACCTCTCCTTTTTCCACTCAGATAAAGAATTCCTGAACCGCCAGCCAGCAAAACAGCGATTATCGGAATAAGAACAGGGGCAGCAATACCGGCCGCTCCTGATATATCGCAATCACACACGAACAGCATCGTCATGAACAATCTGTCCTGTGGACTCAATTCCTCAGCAGGTATTCTCCTCATAATCTCCAATGCCGGTTTATCTCTTCTAAGAGCATGCAGTGTTTCTGCAAGTTCTACTGCTACTGCCCAATCCGTAGAATCAGTCTGATAACTGCATTCAAGTGTACAGAGATTTTCAAGATGAATCCTGTCGTCAGAATTCATCCCATCCTTTTGAAAGAATATCAGAAGAAGTGGAATAATCAGGCGTGTCATTAACTCTTCAGTCAAGTACGCTCAATTTGGCTCCCAATTTTCTGCTGGACGCCTTGCTGTTTCGTGAGAAGACACTTGATTCGAAGTGAGGAAGACATGCAGTATCCAACAGCATTTCAAGGAGATTATCGAAAGAAACATCGGTTTGCAGAAAAATGTCAAGCAATCTCTCCTTGAAAATATCAAGTCTTTCCTCCTCCGGACTGGAGGAATCTTCAATCCATCGTTTGGGATATTCAAGCATGGCCAGCATTCTTCTTGCGGTTAGATCCAGTTTCATGGTCGAATCCCAGAAAGATTTTGCTTCCTTGGTGGTAATCAGCTCAAGAAGCTGACTCGATAGTGTGCTCTTTGATATCAGATTACTTGAGTAAAGATTATGCAAACTTTTTAATCTATTCTGAAGATTGTTTTTCAGTTTATCCGGATCAACACCTGCAGCCATGTATAACCTCACTCTTTTTCTGAAATTATCCTAATAAGGCGGTTCGTCAAGTCGAGAAAAACTTCGGAGCTTATTCGTTCTCTTCAGCTTGCCAACGACAGAATTGTACCCCCTCAGGGTTCCACCTTGAACATTTGCAGAACCATCGGAACCATTAATAACATTTCTCACAACACAGTTATTGTAAAGCCAGTGTATGATACTGTCATGATGTTGTTCAAGAACAAGCTCAAACCAATCCAGTGATTGATCTCTATGATTGACAATATTCTGAAGGAGATCATCAAATCCTTCATTTTCGAATGCGGATACCGCTACCCCTGTTTTTGGTTTTCTGTAATCATCTGCTGCATCACATTTTGTCCATACAGTCAATCTCGGGATTGAAGCGTCAACTCCAATTCGATCAAGAGTTTTCCTGACCGTTTCAAAATGCCTGATTCTGAAATTGCTGGACCTGTCAATTGCTACAAGCAGCAGATCAGCTTTTCTTGCAATATCAAGTGTAGTGTGGAAACTCGCTATAAGAGTTTCGGGCAGTCTTTCTATGAAACCAACGGTGTCAGAGATAAGGACTTCTGATCCATCAGGTAATTTAAGCCGTCTGGATGTAGTATCGAGAGTAGCAAAAGGTCTGTCTGCAGCGTAGACACCTGAATTGCATAATGTATTGAGAAGCGTACTCTTTCCAGCGTTCGTATAACCGACAATGGTGATATTGAACATATTCCGCCGTCTTGCAGAGACAACTTGCCATCGGGATTCTACTTCTGAAATTTTCTCCTCCAGCAAGGATATTCTGGATCTGGCTCTTCTACGATCTATTTCCAGCTGTGTTTCTCCAGGGCCTCTGGTTCCTATTCCTGCTCCAAGTCTGGAGAAATGGTGCCACATGCCTGTAAGTCTTGGAAGGGCATACTTCAGCTGAGCAAGTTCTATCTGAAGCTTAGCTTCTTTTGAACGAGCCTGTCCTGCGAAAATGGCGAGAATCAGTTCAGTGCGATCAATAACCTTGCAATTGGTTGTTTCCTCAAGTCTTGATACTTGACCTGGAGTGAGATTGTGGTCGAATACAATGGTAGAGATGCCTTCACGCTCAGATACTTCTTTTATTTCTGCTGTTTTCCCTTTACCAAAGAACAGTTTGGGGTCGGGAGAATCCCTCCTCTGTGATATTTCCACTACAACTGTACCGCCAGCGGACTTAACAAGAGAGATCATTTCCTGAGGAGAGCCGTTCTCCAGGGATTCGCTCCCTGTATACAAACGGGCCAGAAGAACCCTTTCAAGGCTGGTTCTATGCATGGTTACTGATATTACTATGTGTTGAGATAAAGCTACTTTTTCTTCCCAGTCGCTTTCCCGCCTGACTTTGGATCAGCAGTTTTCTG
>CBDVBK010000126.1:0-4764 GCA_965372215.1 uncultured bacterium
ATTAGCAAAATCACGGAGCTGATTGCGAAAAATGCGAAATCCAGTTTCCTATTGTATAACACAGATAACCTCCCGGAAGATTTGCTCATCAGAGGAAGCGTTGTTAACTTCGCCAATATATTTCCTTCTAACTTCCTGTGGAGTACCATGTTCATCCATCTGTTTGAGAATTTCATCGATTGCTTTGTTTCTGCCATCCCTCATTTTCTCGGCTGTTATCTTGGGGTAATGCCCTTCAAAACGATCAAATTGGTCTAGCTTCGATACTTTCGAAAAGAAAAGGGCTTTCTTCTCAAGAATTGATATGAATTTAGGTAAATCCATGAAACGCCAGATGCATTCATCAGTAGAATCCGGAGGGTTGCATACTTCATGTGTTTTATACACTCAATCGTCCATTCGTTAATTGCTTTCGTTCAAACGGCATAACTAACCAACCCCCACTATTTCCTCCACTCTTCAATATAGCTTGGGGAGCGGTGGAGTGCTCCCCGACTTCGGACCACCCGTGTCAAATCCGGATAATGCTAAGTCCCCTCGTTGACAGGCCGACCATAGATCAGCATAAAATCACAACGGTATCACACTAATAACACGGAGGTTGCGTATGTGTGCAAAGATAATTTCTGCTTCGAGAGTCGAACTCAGTGTTGAGATTCCTCAGGGGCTTGAAACTTCTGTATCCGTGCTGTTTGAGGGAACAGAGGCTGTTACGGTTCATTCTTCACAAAACGTCCTGATAAGAGAACAAGGTTCACCAGAGAGCTTGCACAAAAAGAGCCTAACCTGTATGGCTGCGAGTTCTGATCTCATCGGACTGGGCAATGGTAAGACAATCATCTTCGAGTTACTCGAAGATGGCTGTTCGGTCGATCAGAAGAGTATTCTGGTGAAGCCCGGAGAGCTTGATTCCCTGCAGCCAGTTACCTTTTACCTATTGGAGGAATGACGCTATGAAATACTCCTTCTGCTTACTTCTTGTGATATTCTTTTCTGCATTTTCTCAGATTCCTCAGAACTATGGTGACATTAACCTCTTAACAGGAGCATCGAATCCTGCTGTCGCTCTCATTGGGAGTGACGCAAGACTAATTGCCTATCCTTCTGATCCAGCGGATATCACCTTCTGCCTGATACAACTTGCGGATTCACTTGACAAAGGACCCGGGACATTTTCTCTGGAGGTTGCACCGTACTGGCTCACTCCGGCATCGGATGAGCTTGGGTACCGGGATTTCGCTGAGGGCGGGGGACCTCTGACGGCAGTTCTTCAGACGTTGACGTTCTCGCTGGCGATCTCCAACGAGATAAAAGCCCCGACAGGTGGAACAGGAATCGCTCTAGGAGTTCAGACAAGTCTGATTCGGCCATCTACGGGTGACGTGGATCAACTGGAAGCACTATGTGTGATGCATGATACCTTATCACTGAACGCTTTGGAGCTACTTGTTAGCCTCAGAAAGCAGGACGACATTTACACAGCTTTGAAATTACGCCTGTATTCGAACGACTTGAATGAGGAAGAAAGAGAGGACATCCAGAACCAACTTGGGGAGCGGGATTCGATCCTCATGGAGCAGGTGAGAGCAGATCTGATGAGTCAGATTAACGCTGCTCGAGAATTCGCAGAGAGTTTTGGACTCGTCCGCAGGGGGTTATACCTAGACATCGCTGGTGGGATAGTTGAGTTCTTTGAGGGAGACGATGTCTACTCGAACCGAGTCTACAGGTACGGCTGCTGGGGTACGGGCGGTTTCCTCTCACCTCCATGGACTTTCAATGCCATCGCTAAGTACCAAGGTTATATGGAAGGCGATATCGACTATCAACTGGATACTGGTATCGCTACCTCGGTAAACATATCACACCGTATGGAGCTGTCGGGAGAGTACATCTGGAGGAACTCCCGTATGACGAACGGGCAGGATGAGACAACAAATCGGATGGACTTGGCGATTACGATACCGTTCATCAGAAACACGACGGTAACTTTAACTTTAGGCAAAGATTTCGGTGCAGATGGCCAAGAAAGCCTCATTACTAAGGTCAATGTAATTGCTGGACTTGGAACGAGTAGGCCGTTACCTTAGTGAAACCATGCTTCGGGATCTTCTCAAGGAGCAGTACTCGGAATTGTCTCGATACCCTGACAGAGCCACGGTTCAGCTGCCGTCGCACTCAGCCATCCAATATAGGACCAGAGAAGGATATTGGCTATACATGATTGCTAATAGAGATAGCTTCTGACAAAAGAGGCTACCGCAATCCCGTCCTCTTCGCCAGGGTGCTTGAGGATGAAATGGTCCGGGATCATCTCCCTATCCAATTCTCCCTGAAGGTTGCTACCTGATCGTCCTGGATGCTGGAGGAGCAAGAGCCGTCAGAAGGTGTGTGAAGCTCTAGCGTCTTCTCCTCTGGTCCCTGAGCTGCCTTTCCGTAACCGTAAGCTTCCCCATCTGAGGTACAGTTGTTAGGTTGACATCCTGCCATGTTTGGACAGGAGGTCACCGTGAAGAAGTCCCAGTTCACAGAGAACCAGATCGTGTCGATCCTGAACGAGGCAGATGCCGGTGTGATGGTAAAGGATATCTGCCGGAAGTACGGTATCAGCAATGCCACCTATTACAAGTGGAAGTCGAAGTACGGAGGGCTGAGGAGGTACTTAACGCATATCTGTTCGAGAGCCTTGATCAGGTCAGAGAGATCACCGAAGAATGGATGGTCTGCTACAACGAGCAGCGTCCACATGTCGCTCTGGGGGGCTTTGCCACCGGCGGTCTTCCGGGAAAGAATTGAAGCAGAGATATCTACATATGAACTGTCCGCATAACGGGGAAGCTTACGATTGATCTTCACGATAAGCCCCAGGCATTATACAAAATGGGCGAGCATACCGGTGTTTTCAAGAGTGTTACCTTTGCTGATGCATTGGCGAAGGCTTTGGCTGAGATCGACAATCGTGGTGAGGAGATCTCACTAAAAGTCATGGCAGAGATTTCCGCTAAGGTAGAGTTGAAAGAGATAGAGAATAAGTCTTAAAATCCATTCTCCTTGTGCGCGTAATGTATTCGTTTAGTGAAATTTTATGTACCTTTTGAGTACATTTTCATTATTTAATTTATTCTTAACCTCTTTTCTAAATCCTCGGATCTGTCTTCTTCAGATCCGTTACGATCTCAGCTTTTAATATATTGATCAAATATGTTCAGCAACCTCTTAAAGAAATGTGATATTTTATTTCTCCTGAAGTAGATATTCGGTGTCTCGCTGATGTCAGTTCGATCGGTGCAACCAGATCGCACCAATCAGAGTTTCCCCTACCATGCGGTATCCTGTATAGACATATCCTGGCGCAATGTTGGGTGAATTACCTATACCCGTGAATGTGATTGGAGGTTCACTGCCAAAGATCTTCGAAGCATCCATGCTTTTCCACGTATTGTAGGATCTATTGTAACCCCAAGTAGCTGGTTCTTCCCCTCGCGATCCGACCACAAACGAGATATTTGACTGACCGGTGCTGCAGTGATCGTGAAACGAGAACTGCTCGCTTGAGTTGGCGACTTCGGGATCCTCAACGACCACCCAAGTTTTCCCATCAGTCGACTTCCACAAAGATCCACTACTCGAGCTAGCGTAGAATACATCATTATGACCACTCACGATATGTTGAACCTCACCATACGTCGTCGTAAACGGACCAGTTGCAGAGATCCAAGTTACACCGTTATCCTCCGAGTACCAGAACATTGGCTGGTTAAACGAAATGTGTTTGCCACCAACCACTAATAGAGTGCCATTGTGAGTCCCGGTACATACATCTGAATAACTATTCCCGAGGTATTGCCGCTCCCAAGTCACACCATCCTCCGAGGTCCATACTGTAGGCCACCAGTACTGATCTGAGGAGTTAAGGCTGCGACCAACCGCGAGTAAGCCACCCGCTGTGTTGGTTCTCGAGATGTGATTCACTCTCAAGGCGAAAGATAAGCTATATTCCCAATTCTGGCCATCGGAGGATTGAACAAGAATATTGTCAGCAGTAACTGCGAATAACTCGTTTCCGCGTTTGATGACCTGTGTCATGGTCGGACCATCGTGGTAGTTCCAAGTCAAACCGTTGGTACTCGTCCAGCTTCCAAGATGTCCAACCGCTACCATGAGCGGTGCTCCATCTACAATAATCTCGGTCATATCATTGATTACGTGCCCCTCAAAACTAGTGTCATCAATTCGAATGTATGGTCTGAGTCCTTGCCTTCCATTACATCCAATAATACTCGCAATCCCGATGACTACTGTTAGAAATAAACAAATAGTTCTAAGTTTTTTGTCCATTTTTCAAACCTCCTATTTCAATTATTATGTTTATTGCCAATAACTCTTGACCAGCCCCCCTATTTCCCTCCACTTTTTAAGATAGTTTCGGGATGGTTCTACTTGTATATTGCACGGTTCCATACCCTTGGGTCAAGGTCTGTTTTTGCTTCAGGTGCAGGAGGCTTGTAGCCAAGAGAACTGTGTGGCCTGAAGCGATTGTACTCCTGCCTCCATCTCTCAACAAGCACCTTGGCTTCGGTAAGCGTATCGAAGATCTCTCCATTTAGGAGTTCATCCCTGAACTTGCCATTTGTCCAGCGACAATTACAATAAGCACGAAAAACAACCATAAAAAACTTCTGAAAATCGACTTCAGAACAGCCGACGGGAAAACAGAATCAGCTGCCTGGCTTGTGGACAGACTGGAAGAATGGGTTTCAGGGT
>CBDVBK010000127.1:0-4704 GCA_965372215.1 uncultured bacterium
GAAGTCCGAATCACATGTTACAAAATAGTTAGTTAAGTAAGTTATGCCCGGCTTGTTCATGACACAAAATCCAGTTACCTTTCGTTTATACCGATCGATGTGTCGCATCTTGGCGATGTCCAGAAGGGGGAGGAGGTCGTAATAATTGGTAGAAATGGAAATTCATGTATTACTGTCGCCTCATTCTCCGACATTACCAGGAATCTGAATTATGAGTTACTTGTCAGGCTTCCCTCAGAGATACCGCGGATGATTGTGGAGTGAACCTCGTGGTTTCCCGACGCCTATACTGGTCACGAAGAATGGATGACGCGCTGGTGTTCCTGCAGGAAGCTCTGCGGTATCCTGTCGAGGAATGCGGTGAAAATCTCGTACCTCTGCCGGATGCTACGACGAGGGCCGGGGTTGAGGTCTACTATTCCGAGCAACCTTTTCCTGGAGGAATGGAGAGGCTTTTCCTGCTCAGAGAGAGTCTTATCTCTTGCTTCGTCGCAATTGCCGGAGAATTGAATAAGCGAGACCTGGTTCTCAGGGTCGAAGATGCATACAGAACACCCCGGATGCAAAAGAGCCTGGCGCTCGTACCAGATGTTCTCGATCGAGTGATCGAGATGGTCCGCTGGGAGTCCGGGCAGGAATTCCCGACTCCGGAGGAGATCTCAGACAGGCTGAAGGTTCTTGTCGCATGGTATCCGAAGACTGCCGGACATATGTCCGGATCCGCGGTGGATATCAGTGTACTCGATAAGAGCACCCTGCAGGAGCTGGACCGGGGCGGTTCCTATCTGGAACTCTCCGAGAATACGCCCATGGACTCGCCGTTCATCGATATCAACTGCAGACGAAACAGAGAGATGATAAGCGAGATCTTCTCCCGTCACAGCTTTTTCCCCTACCCCTTTGAGTTCTGGCACTACAGCTCTGGAGATGCATTGTCTGAGCTTATTGCCGCTGCTGGCAGAACTGCCAGGTACGGGCCGATAGATTTCGATCCCTCCAGTGGTAACTTTCTTCCTGTTGCATGTCCCCTCGATGCTCTGATCTCACCGGAAGAACTCGGATTCATCGATTAGCCCTCCTCTTCGCTTTTTCGATCTTAATGCAGCGAATCAGACCGGATCTTCTGCTATGGGGTTGACAATCAGAGAACTACCTGTATCATAAAAATTAGTCTAATTTTGAAAAACACCTGTTAGTTTTTGTTCATTCAACAGTCTGGTTTATGTGAACCTGATGTTAAGAGGTGCAATTTCATTCCACGTTTGCTTGGACTGCCATTACACCGACAGTCTCAGGCAGTGACACCTTCAGGAAATGGTTAAAACTATGTCTAGCATTGAGATAATGAGGATTGATAAATATGACGACTTCCCGGACTGGCTCGATCCGGATACACTTGCAATTTTCCTCCACGAAGCACTGAAGCCATTCGAAGACCCGGTGGATGAGGTTCGAGCAGGCATTGACTATGCCATTTCCACCGAGGTGGGGATGGGAGGCTTCATTCTCATCGCACACGAGATGAATCAGCCTGTGGGCGCCCTGGTTGTGCTCAGAACTGGCATGCGCGGTTACGTTCCGCCGAACCTGATCCTCTACGTCGCTGTAGACCCCGACAAGCGCGGCAAGAGGATCGGGCACAAATTGATGATGAAGGCTATAGAGATGTGCGAAGGTAACATCAAACTTCATGTCGAGTACGATAATCACGCGAAGAAATGGTACGAGGGAATAGGATTCAAGTCGAAGTATGTAGAGATGAGGTTGAAGAATTGAATAAGCTGATCATTAATACCCAGGTTCTTCACCAGAACTATGCACAGGTGTTGTCCTGGGTATCCAATAATGGCGGTGACCTGACAGTCGTGACAAAGGCTCTTTGCGGACATGAAGACACCTTGAGTTCTCTGGCGAAGATGGGGGTCAAGTCGGTCGCAGACTCCAGGCTGGAGAATCTCAGGAAGATTTCGAAGCTCAGGTCCAGCTTTGAGCGATGGTATTTAAGGCCTCCTCCAAGTTCTGAACTGACCGATGTTGTAACCCTCTCCGATGTTTCCCTGAATACTGAGTTCAAGACGATCAAGAAACTTGACTCCGAGGCGCACAGACAGGGTGTTACGCACAAAGTCCTCCTGATGATCGAGCTGGGGGATCTGCGAGAGGGAATTCTTCCCGGGTCTCTTGTGAAGACCTACAAGGAGGTCTTCGAGCTGCCGAACATCAAAATAATCGGCATTGGTGCAAACCTGGGCTGTCTTTCCGGCACGATCCCTACAATCGATCAGCTTATGCAGCTGGTGCTCTACAGGGAATTGCTTGAACTGAAGTTTGAAAGGAAGCTACCCTACATATCGGCAGGTTCCAGCGCTGTGTTGCCTTTGCTCCTTGAGGGGCAGGTTTCCCGAGCCATCAATCATTTCCGTGTGGGAGAGTCAATCCTACTGGGGACAGATCTGATCAATGGAGGTACTCTTGGAGGTTTGAGAGATGACGGATTCCTCCTTGAGGTCGAGGTTGTAGAGATGAAGCAGAAGAGTCTTAGCCCCCTTGGCGAGACATCAGACGGTATATCCCCGTTCGCAGGGTCGAACACGGCTGATCAGCTGAATCTTCCTGGTGCCAGGGGCTACCGGGCCGTCGTAACCGTCGGAGAGCTCGATACAGATGTTTCTGCACTTACACCAATAAACCCTGACTACAGGATTGCTGGTGCAAGCAGTGATGTAACCGTTATAAACGTTGGGGAGTTTGGAAGCACGCTACAGATTGGCGACACGATTGGTTTCAGGATGGGCTATTCCGCCCTGGTTCGGCTCATGAACAACCAATACACAGAAAAGGTCATTCGAGAGTAAGCCTTGGCACAGGCATGATTTATTCAGTGAAGGGCGAGACACATACAACAATTTTGTACCTGGACACATTTTATCAGAAATTTCCGAGAATTTGACGAACTGGCGGAGAATTTTGAAGCGGGTGATAACCTTCTTTGTACCGGAATATCGTGAGAATGAGTAATTTTCAGGAGATTTCGGTTAAAAGCTCGACCGCAGCGCACCGCAGGGGTTGTGGCCTGCTCTGCTTAAACAGGTCTGGGATGTGGATGCAATGAAGTTCCCTTCAAGCATCCTTCGTTGACTGGGCAGAGTCTAAAGCAGTATTTTCATTTCAGTGAAGAAATCAAGGTATAGGAGAAGAGAAGTGCTATATTGGAAGTGAATCGCGGCATGACTGGGAATCGACTTTCCTATTTGTAAATCCAGTTTCCTTGCGAATCAGTCATTGACCAGATTGGCTGTAAGATGTCAGGAGCCATGCCGGTTACCTTATGAAAAGGATAACAATGATTTGGAATCCCTTCGAATCCCCTTTGTTGATAGTCCTGCTCCTGACAGCTATGACAGTGATACCGTTGGCGGTCATGCTTGTCTATGGGGCAAAACGCCGCAGATTCGCCGAGACTGAAACCTCACCGGGACTTCCCTTTAAACTGAACTGTACAATTCCCCGAAGGGGACGAGTGGCCGTCCGGATGCGCTTTCACATCCGGTACTCAGATGTGAAAATAAACGAGGATGATTACGGCCTGGTCTGCACAACAAAAGTA
The DNA here is from genome assembly GCA_965372215.1 of uncultured bacterium. GTDB lineage: Bacteria > Fermentibacterota > Fermentibacteria > Fermentibacterales > JCC-6 > Aegiribacteria. Next base: position 3,608 of record CBDVBK010000127.1, read on the forward strand.
CGTATAAACGGTGTGGACTCGATAAGCGAGATTGTCGGCATGGGCAACAGATTACATACTGACGTTGATCGCAGTATAAATTCTTTCTCATCGACATCCAACTCGGCGATTCTGGGCAGGTATGCTTTCAAGGCCACGGTGAAGCTGGCAGATCTGGGACTCATCGAGGAAAGCACCGTTGTTCAGTTATCCGGCATGATAACGTGTGCGGAATACACTGAAGCGGATAGACTTACCATCTGGATAGGTACATGAAGTCATGTATAGGAAACATCTCTGGCTTTGGGATCAAGGCTAGCGGACTTGGTAATTTCTTCAGCATTCGGACTCACAGTATTAAGTTCTCTCGGATCGAAGACAGATCCAGTTCTGCAGATTGAATACTCGATGCCGTGGAAGATACTCGCCCACCGCGAGTCATTTTGTGAAAATGCCGGAATTTCCGTGAATATGGTAAACTGGCGAGGCATCATGATACATTATCGAACTTTCTTCATTGATTCTTCCGAAAATAGAATTAAATCGATTAAACAGGTTGCTGAGTTACTGGCCACATCTTGAAAATTGCCAGGATAGAAGGAATTCCTGTACAACCACACAATCTCATTCCAGCTTTAGACATCTCCCGACTGTACAGCGTCCACAGGCATTGAATTCTATCAGATAGCAGCCATTCGGTATGCTCTCCGATGGACTCCACATCACTGTATGTGTTCCAGCAGGGAGCTGGTCACTTATCAGCTCCTCAACCAACCTTCCTGAGAGATCGAAGATCGTTAGTTCAACACTGGTCTGCTCTGGTATGCTGTATGTAATGCTCAATTCGGATGAGAATGGATTGGGATCAATTTGTACCAGAGCGACCGGAGGTTCACTGCCTTCGTTCTCCTCTTCAATTCCTGTTTCAGGTTGCAGCTTTATGAGATATACATCAAAGTTCTCTACAACATAGGAGTAGGAATTAGTAGATCCAGCAATAATGTATCCACCATCGGTGGTCTGCTGGACAGAACGGCCTATATCACTAGAACAGCCTCCGAAGGTCTGCGTCCACAGGGAGTCTCCGCTGGAGTTCGTCTTTATAAGATAGACATCAT
>CBDVBK010000128.1:0-4537 GCA_965372215.1 uncultured bacterium
AAGCTGCTGAACCAGAGATTTTCGTTACGGTCAGGATTTGCGATAAGCTCCGGATGACCTGATCTCGACCTTCCTTCAAATGTCTTTCTCTGTTTTCACTCACCCTGCGAAGATGAATTGACATGATACAATAGAATTCATAAAATATGAACATATGGTTCATGAAATGTGATCTATATGTTCATGGGAGGTGAACATGCACAGAATATTCTCCACCAGGCAGCGAGTGAAGATACTGAAATCAATAATCTTCAATACGGGAAGTGTGAGTGTAAATAGTACTGCCAGAAACACTGGATTAAGTAAAGGGTTGGTCTCAAAATATTTCGAAATTCTAACAAAAGCAGGCGTTCTGAAGAGAGCGGATGGCAAACTGACTGTATCTGACTCCTCGATTACCAAAGGAATAAAGGTACTTCTGAATATTGAGAGTATTGATATACGACTATTCAGGAAATTTCTATTTGTTGAATCGGTTGGACTCTATGGGAGCTGTGCAAAAGGGGAGAATAACACTGACTCGGATATTGACATATGGATAAAGATCAAGGCTACAAGTGATGAAAACCTCGCATCATTATCTTCTCTGGTTCACAGGAATCTAGCGAACAGTAAAATACTATTTGTGACAAGTGAGAAGATCAGGAAGATGCAAGAAGAGGATGAATTGTTCTACCATTCACTCGTTTTCGGCTCAATAGTTCTAATTGGAGATGAAAATGGTATTCAGATATAGGAATTGTATTGAGAAAGGCTTGCTGAGGAAAATCCCTCCTTCTCCTCAAAAGGCTGATATGTCTTTAGTGAAAGCCGAAAAATGGAGCAATGAAGCTGAAAAGTCTCTTAATGCTAAAGCATTGGGTGTTTCAACAATGGCTTCATATCTGGTTATGTTTCATTCGGCTCGCGCAATCCTGTTTTATGACGGCTACAGGGAAAAAAACCATGCGTGTGTTGCCAGATACCTGGAAGAAAAGTACATGAAACCCGGCAGACTGGAAAAGAAATGGATAGAACTCCTGGATCATAACAGGGAAATTCGACACAATAATCAATATGATCTAAGTTTCTGTTCCACCGAAGAAGAAGCGGAAAAAGCTCTTAAGACCGCTAATAAATTCCTTGAAATAATGAAAGAGTTACTGAGTTCGCTAAAAGCCAATTGATGAAAACAATATTAAAGAAAAATTAATACCTTCACTCCTCCTGCATACACTCAATGCGGATTCCCGTAGTAAAGCTGATTGCGGCCCATGATCAAATAGTATCTACTGTTAATCAATCCGGAAACATCCCGAAGACAGTTCTACTTTTACTCGAGTGTATACTCTGTACCGTAAAGCTTGATCATGCATTCAGGCCTGAATTCAACTCGTAAGTGCAACAAAACTGGTTTGTACTGGTGGGTGACTATGATGTCTACACCGGATAGATTATCGATTCAGCCATGATTTCACATTCTCCAGCAGACGCTTTGCCTCAACGAGAGCATTCACAGCCTCATCCTCACTAATGATCTCGAAACTCTCATATGTTGCTGCATTTCTACGCTGTCGAAAACCATCAAGCGCATCTACTGTTTTTGATGCAATCCTTGCGGTTAGCTCAAGACTCTGGATTTCATGATAGTGATCACCTGTTCTTGACACCCTGTATCCACTCCTGAACAGGCAGGCTCTAGCACAACAGAGGATTGCATCGTAAGCCATCTTCATCTTCCATGCAGAGGAAAGCCCATCTAGAGTCTCAGCCTGGTTAATAGCATGCTCAGCTGTTTCTACGAGGGCTGTAACTTCACCATCAGTAGGGGAATGAATGTCAATCCATCGATTCTTTTCCCATAATTCCAAGCTCATCATCACCTCCGATCACGAAGATTTTCTTACCATTTGAGATTCTCCAGATGAATCCCTTCTCCTGTAACTTATCTGCAAACTCACTCCTGCTGAAGCAGGATGCGTTTACTTCTCGACCGATTTCCTGACCTGCTTTACTCAAGTGACTCACCAGTTCACGATGTGAAATATCGCCGACAACCATTAGATCCAGATCACTTGACTTACCAAAAGAACCAGATGCAATGGAACCGTACACGAAAGCAATTTCAATTCTATCAGTAATAGGCTTCAGTAAAGACTTTAACCTATCCGCTACCCCAGCTGTCTTAATGACGATATTCTTAAGATCAATATAGATCGTACAATCCTGATTGGCTGAGTAGTGCTTCTGATTGCCCGATCTTGATCTGGATACGATCCCAAGGTTATATAACCTGTCAAGTTCCTTACCAAGGTTTGTCGAATCCAATTCGAGAATCACTGATAACTGTCTAACGTAGTATTTTTCATCTGGATGCATGAAGAGCCACTCAATAACTTTGGCTCGTGTTCCAGAGCCAAATAATTGTTTAAGCATCTTTCTCCTTTGCAGCAACTCACTGATTGCTTCTCAGTGAATACAGCAATACTCCAAGTACTTTTCACTCCTATTGCAGTACTTTTTACCATATCAACAGTAAATTTTACTATCAATGCAGTATATATTACTGCATACTTCATTCATGACAAGTGGGACTTTTTCTTCGAGCTGTGTGCTTATCGCAATGTTCGCGATTCCTGAAGTGCACCGCCTCCAACTGGAATGGCTGAAGGGGCTACTCCAGCTTCAGTAGTATAACATCTGTATTGGAATCATCAGAAATAAATCTTGCTGAATAGATACCATCGGGAAGTTCAGATCCTGCATGAGTACCGGTTCCAGAGATCTCTTTATATACGCTATCTGCTGCCGGTAACCGTCATCATTCCTGACCTTACTGCACGAAACACAGATAGGAAGCAAACCAATCACATCAAGGATGCATCGTCACGCCAGTGCATGGTAGATTTTGTTTCTCCAGTAACCTCTCAGTTTGACAACGCCCTGGCTTTCATCTCCAGGTCAAGTTCAGCGTACACCATGATGGTCTTGATGGAAACGTACGCCATCCTATTTCACCCGAAGCATCCACGACCATGCGGGTACTGCCCTGATCACGCCACCTTCCACGGGGATGGTCTCATCATCGAACATTGTAATCAGCACGGCCTCATGAAGACCAAGCTCATCCATCGCCTCCTCCAGCGCACGAATCTCACGCTCCCGAGCTGTGGTGTTCGATAGATCCGCACAGACCTGGAGGAGGTATGCTGCATTTCCAGTCGCTGTGTCTCCGACCACGAAATCAACCTCATGCCCGGCCTTCGTCAGGTAGTATGAGATAGTACCCTCACGGCTTGCGCGCACGCGGCGTCGAAGCTCAATATAAATCGCGTTTTCCAGCCTTGCGCCACAGTTTGACGCTCCTGCCGGGGACATCGCGTAGAACAACCCTGGGTCAATGGCGTAGATCTTCCTGGGATTGGCTCGTCGAACGCGAAGTGACCTGCTGAAGATCGGCACAGTGAATAGCAGAAAAGCATCAACAAAGTGATCGAGCAGTTCATAAAGCGTGTCCCTACCGACTGCAACCCCCTGCGACCGAAGATCGTTGGACAGCCTGTTCACAGACGCCAGAGAGCCGGATGATTGTAGCAGAGCCCTCGAGAAGTAGTTTACTGCATGTAGATTTCGCACCCGATGGCGCTCGATGATGTCGCGAAGCAGCACCAGTTTAACATAATCCTGCAGCACCTGGATCCGCTCTGTCTCATCTATTAATTGTACGTCCGGGAAACCACCCACGCGAATGTAGTCGGAAAACGCTGCTTCCAGCCTGGACCGCTGCCGGGAGCCGGGTATCGAGTCCGGCACATCGATACCCGCAAACATCAGAACCTCTTCATAGCTGAAGGGCAGTAACTCGATCGCGAACCCACGACCGCGGAACTCGGTTGCAACCTCTTTTGAGAGCATCTTCGCAGAGGAGCCCGATATATAAAGTCGAGCGGTCTCTGTATCGAGTACTCGCCTGGCGAACCGAGACCAGCCCGGAACTGCCTGGATTTCATCGAGGAACAGGTATGCGCCTTCTGACCGCGCCTCAGGAGTTATTCGGTAGAATGTCTCCAGCGTTCGGTTGAGAATATCAGGATCAAGCGGCTGCAGGCGATCGTCCTCGAAGTTCACGTACAGAATCCGGTTATGTTCCACGCCCGAGTTCAAAAGGCGTTGCATCTCCTGAAAGAGGAGATACGTTTTACCGGATCGACGCATACCGATTACCACCGAGGCCATATTTCCAACAGGGGACATGGTCGCACTCCGTGGACTTACAATCGGAAGCGGTCGATACTGGAAATCAGCTATTAGCTTCTCAAGCATGTCCATAATTTCTCCTTCTATCAAGGATACCATAGTACATTTCTATCCTTAATGCAAGGTAACATATATGATTATGTGTCCTTCTAGAAAGACAAATTTTACTTGTGGGGTTGCTCCCGGTTGCAGTCTTTGCCGTAAAGTTTGATCATGCACTCGGGGCAGATTCCATGGGAGAATGTGGCGTCAGAGTGATCGGAGACATACAGCTCTATCTGCTGCCAGTAACCGTCATCAT
>CBDVBK010000129.1:0-4510 GCA_965372215.1 uncultured bacterium
GATTTGGTGAAATAACTCCGATTATAAGTCTGGCCGCTCTTGCAGTTGTACTTGAGGTTATAGCTGGATATATCACGCTTGGTGGATTGGTGGTACTGATTGCTTCAAGAATGACACACCGGAATTAACCAACTGTCATCATCTTCCGGTAACCGATCTGCTGATGGTCTATCTTCTGATATGCTCAAAAAATGAGGATGGATGTATTTGCATGCCTTCCGCTAATCGAAGAATGCTGAATAAGCCGATATTCCTTTCACCTCTCTCAATTGAGCTGATGTAATTCCGATGCAAACCTGAAAGCTCACCAAGTTTCTCTTGAGTAAGGTTTCTTTCAAGTCGCAGTCTCTGAAGGTTCTTGCCAAAATCAATTGCTTCCTTCGTTTTCATGAAGCAGAAATAACATGCTTGACATGCCAATGTCTTCACACTATTGGTTTATTCCATACGAATGGAAACGGAGGTAATGGAAATGAAGACTCTTCTGCCATTTCCTTGTTTGATCTTCCTTATAGCTACTAATTGCGGGGAGCCAGCATCAGATTCAAATCGAACAAGCCAATCTGTTTCTTATCCGGGAGGAGTTGAAGAAGCATCACTGTACTATTCTGATGCATAGGCTCTGTTTTAAGTTCTCAGGCAACAAGGTTTCACTCCAAGAGTAAGAATATAGGTTGTTGAGTGAAGCATACCGATATTCACAATCATAATGATCTAGAGAGCTTCTATCGAGTGAACTGAACAGAAGGAGGAAGAAATGTTTATTCAAATAATCACTATGGTCTGTTGCGCTCTTATACCGAGTGCTTCAATCAGTCTGGTTGGTTCCAGCCTGCCCGACCTCTACGATATCATGGAAGAGTTCCCAGACATCACCGAGTTTCAGTTTGAAGGTCGGGTTGATGAGTGCATAGGAGATAGGGTCTCAGGGAGCGGTGAAGTCGATGATGTCGGATCAATCGATCTACTTGATGCAGCTAATGCTCCAGATGGATATCCATACAAGGTTATCGTGCACCTGCACGGTGATAGTCAACTCAAGGCAGTTGTCTTCCTTCGCTCCTCCGAAGGTCTCGGGGAGATCAGTATTGATGATGACTATTCCTTCACAGGTCAAATTATTGATATCACTGATTGGGGGTTCTGGTTCACGGCATATATCAAGGGTGACTGATTACGAAGCGATATCAGTGAAGAATCGAGAATCAAACTACTTATTTCACACTTAGTGTGCTTATTACATAGTGATACATGTTATAATGAGGAGGTAGAAAATGCTTAGGTGGAGTTCGGTATTTCTGTTTCTCGTTCTTGTGGTTTCCTCTTCTGTAATCGCAGAAGATGAGTGGTACAATGAAGAGGGGATTTACATCCCTTTCTCGACACTACACCATGGAGATTATGGTACGCTTGCAGTCGTTTGGCAGGGGATGCCAGGTAGTTTCGTAGGAGTTGAGTTATGTAAAGACGGCTTCCTTGTTGATTTGCTGGGAGATTGGTTAACAAGTGAATATGGCACAGGAAATTTCGTGTACTATGGATCAGTAGAGACTACATGGGGTTCAGGTTCTAACTACAGGCTCAGAATATTCGATAATCTTGGCAATGAGAGATGGAGTCCACCTTTCAGAATTGTAAGCGGTTGTTCGATTACTAGCCCTTCGTCAGGGGAGCATTGGGCAACTGGTATGGAAGATGCTTCTATCCGATGGTCTGGTTTCGCCGGTGCGAACGTAGCAATCAGTTTATTAAAGAATAACGAACTTATTGGCTATATGGGTACTTTCTCTAACACAGGCTCAGCACAGATAGATATTACTGAGTTGATAGGCACAGGAGATGGTTTCAAATTCGAAATCATTGATAATTACGGTAACACAGCGACAAGCTCAAGTTTTAGTATTGATCCTTTGTATGTATACTGGATATCGAATAGTGGATATTGGCAAAGAGGTCATTATAGCTGCTCAGTAAAATGGAATGGTATCGGTGATGAGGTGCTCCTTGAGCTCTACCAAGGAAGCTCTTCAGTTCTCGATCTATCCGATGGGTGGATCAACAATACTGGACAATTTGAATGTGAGCTTGAGATACCGGAAAACTGGCCTGGAGGTTCAGACTACAAAGTACAAGTGACTTTGAGGAACGCGACTGGAAATGAATATCGGGGGTTCAGCGAGAACATCACGCTACCCTATTCCGACAACCAGAGGCAAGGCGCAAATTCACTCCGACCAGGTGATACAATCTCTGGGGAATTAACAAATGACTCTGATATTGACTATTTCATGTTCAGAGCCGCAGAAAACATGGTTTATACTGCTACGCTAAGCGGTGACGAAGGTTGTGGTTTGGTCCTAATGAGAGGAGGAGGAAGTCTGGAATCCTGCCAGACCGGCGGAAGAGTTAAATACACTTGCTCTAATCCAGGTGAATGCTTTATCAAAATCACTGGACCTGCTGGTTACGAATCGCAAACGTATGAAATCCAACTATCAGAAGGAATGCGACCTGAAAGACATCGCAAATTCGGTGGTTGGGGAGGATACAATTACTGCAGAGTAGATTCCATCGGTTACTCAGGCATGGATTGGGGTCTTTTCTATTCACCTATCAGGTACACAGAAATAGGGATCAGCGCATATGGTCTTGCCTATTCTGAATCCTCCCCTGGCATTGTATCTAACAAGTTCACTTACTGTGGTGTTTGGGCTGGACTTAGAAGCCCTCGGTTATGGAGAGTGGAATTACTAGCTGGAGCATCTTATGACTTCATACTCTCTGGGGAAGAATGGTACTATGTGCCTGAAGATGAAGTATCTATACCTACTCACGAAGGAAGTTTGAGACCATATGTGGGCCTCGACTTTTTGATTCAAGGGCAACGCTATGAATCAGTTGGCACAATCAGGTTGGGAATATCCTTCTTTGAGGAAGGGCAATGGAGGATAAGTGCCGGACTTGGTTACTCTGGGTAGCTATTCGGATATATCTTCCAGGTGTTAAGAGGTTAATAATCGGCAAGTTCCACATTATAAGTGAGAGAGAATATCTACAGACTGCGATTTCTCGGAGCTGTTAGGGATATCCCTAGAGAACCCCTACAGCGAAGAGAACGATTTATTCGGAGAAACAGTAAGAGACTAGATACTCGTCAATGCCAACGGGATATTGCAGCCAGTACGACAATTCAGGGCAAATCCAATTTCAGATTCAGGTGATACAGGATATTGTGATATTAACACCATGCTGTTATCATATTTTAGAAAAGTGCAGGTAATCCACAAGAAGCTTGGTTTCTTCTTGTACTATTGAGAAGCAATAAGTATAATCCAATGTTGTGAAAGGAAGGTAAGCATTGCCCGAAAATCCAGAGAATATTAATGTTGGAAAAAGCGCACCAAAATACAAATCCGAAGGATACTTCCGTGAAAGAATGTTGGCGCATGTGACAGAGAAATACGCTGAAATAACAGCAGAAGCTGATGGTGTGATATTAGGCATTGCTTGTGAGTTAACTGGCATTGAAGATCCTTCAACGGCACTTAGAGAATTGGTGCTAGATTCTCTTAACCAATGGGCTAGAATTCAAGCAATAGAATTGTTCCTTACCGAGCAAAAACCAATATCAGACTTTCGTGAAGAGTACGTGGAAGTTGAGAAAGCGTCAGATAATCTTAATGACGTACCGGACAAAGAAGAACAGCAAGATTAGCACAATGCACTCAAAATATTCCATCAATGTACAGTAAATCAAGACGTGCGGTATTTGATTCAAATGTAGTTTTTACTGAGATTCTTGGTACATCAAGATCGGCAAAGGCATATCGTGAATATCTGTATCGATCCTATGATGAAGTTAAATGTGCTGTGGTTATCCACGAGGTAATACGGGGATCGAGGAAGCCAAGAATTTATAAGAAGAATAACTACCGTGAGCCTGATTGGAAGCAACTAGTACATGGACTCGGACCAAATAGTTTTGCGACTCCGCAGTGGAAGGATTGGCGTATTGCCGGAATTGCTATTCATGAGATGAATCATTCGAGTAATTATAAAATGGGTAAGGAAGCTCTGAGGAAAATGACTAATGACGCATTGATTGCCTCTATTTGCGTTAGACACAAAGCAGTATTAGTGACTTGTGATAATGATTTCCAAAAACTAAAACAATGCCGACATCTGATGGAGCTAAATATTGTAGATTGGAATATACTTAAGACTAAAATTGCCATATAACAAGGCAACAGGAGGAATAATGCCACAGTTAAGCAACATGACTGTTATTATAGCATATGATATATCGGATGCAGATAGACGCAAGTCAGTAGCAGAATATATTGTAGAGACTCTTTCTGGAGAGAGAAAGACTGAATCTGTGTATGAGTTTGTCTATAACCCTCCGATGGTACCAGAATTTCCAACTATACAGAAGACACTTCGAGAAATGATAGACCGTAGAACTGATCAAATCTACTTGTGGGACTACGATAAAGGAAGCCTACGAAGG
>CBDVBK010000130.1:0-4486 GCA_965372215.1 uncultured bacterium
GGGAGGGATAATCTCACCGATACTGGCGAATGTGTATCTGCACTATGCGCTGGATATCTGGTTCGAGAAGATTGTCAAACCTCACTGTCGTGGAGAGGCGACAATCATCCGTTATGCGGATGATTGGCTCTGTGCCTTCCAGTATAAGGGAGATGCAGAACGATTCTACAAAGTTCTACCGAAGAGACTGAAAAAGTTCGGGCTTGAGGTAGCTGCTGATAAGACGCGACTTCTGCGCTTTAGCCGGTATCATGTGGGATTGCAGCGAAGATTCACCTTCCTCGGATTCGAATTCTATTGGAAGGAAGACCATAAGGGGAACCCTTGTGTGGCAAGGCGTACAGCCTCGAAGAAACTACAGTCAGCTTGCCTGCGCATCAAGGATTGGATCAAGCGCAACCGTCATCTCAAGGGGAAAGAGTTCTTCAGAGGTTTGAATCGTCGATTACGTGGGCACTACAATTACTACGGGATTATCGGCAACTCACGAGCGATAGACCGCTTTTACTTTTGGGCACTTCAATGTACATTCAAGTGGCTGAATAGAAGAGGTGGCCAGCGGAAGAGTTACGATAAGGAACACTTCAAGGATATATTGAAGCATGTAGGAATTGCTCGTCCTCGAATCACACAGAAGAGATACCGGAAGGTGTTTGCATAAGCTTCCAGTCTTGCACGGAAGCGAGTACAACCGAGGAACCGGATGCGGGAAAACCGCACGTCCGGGACTGTGCGGGGGGTGTTTTGGGTAACCAGCATTCCTACCGCGAATTGCTCGGCATCGCCTCGCATGGTTCCAGGCTCAGGCGGAAGCTGACCTGATCGGCCCGATCGACCACCGCTGCATCGGGCGGTGGTGTAATCGTCTGCAAGGATGGCTTTCGCGCCGGACGACTCACGCCTGAGGATTGGAGATTGCTCTGCTCAGGAGTCGGGTGTGATCCTGAGACTACGGAAGTAGACGAATCCAGCGTTTTCTGCGAAATCATCAATGACGAGCCGTGAAGGGTTTTCCAACTCATCGCGGAAACATATTCGATCCCTCATGCTATCTTACTGAAATGTTAGGCTGAATGACGTAGTGTAACATATCAACGGTACTTCAATGTTAGTGTACTTATGCTTACATACATACTCCTGCCAAATTGCAATAACTTGACCTTAGCATACTATGATTAGTATTATATAAAATTGATATAGATATCCAGGTATTGGGATATGTAAAAACTACGTAATCATTGTCAGGTGTACCGCTGAAGAAAAGGAGGGTTGAAGATGTTTAAATGGTTTGCGGACTTTATCAGAAAGCTCATTGAGGCAGCAGTGAAATTTGTTGAAAAGTGCATTCCTGAGTACGAACCCAGTGCCTGGAATGACAACAACGGCATACAGCTTCATAACAACTGCTACAATTACGGGTGCGACATTCAGGATAATACATATGCGCAACCAGGACTCGCCCATGGTATTACACTTTCGACAAGCGACTTGTCTGATTGTACGGCAGTGCATAATGCTGCCGTTGCCGACGGTCTGAAGCCTGTCGATTGCAACAAAGGGTGCGGGTGCGAGGAGTGCCAACACCTAGTGGCTCTGGTTATATCTCCGGGATGGGACTACCATTGGTACAGGAAGGATCGTGACGGCAAGTGGTCACACAAGATGGCAACGAATCCAGTCTCGAACCTGGACAACAGCAATAACATTATCACAGATCCGGAAACTGCTGATCGAGGAAGTTATGAGATCTACTGCGGGTGCTTCTGCGTCAATAAGTCAAACGTAACAATAGTGGGGTATGATAATGGATGAAAACAAAGATGCAATGTTCGTCAAGATTGGTCTTTTCTCCGGGCGGCCCAATCCAGAGATGAAGCTGACGGATGAAATGGCTTCGCAGTTTGCGGATTTGGTGAAGTTAACAGTGGGAAAAGAGCCGATACATCCACCACCTCCCCCGAAGCTGGGTGAGTTCTACGGTTTTTTAGTACAGGTACCGGACCAGAAGGCCAAGGAGTTGAGGCTCCCGGTGCAGGCAACCGTATTCAGCGGAGTATTCACCGACATGACACAGAAGAAGCAGACATACTGGCGCGATAAAGGGATCGAGCGGTTCCTTATTCGCCTGGCCTATGAACAGGGATTTGGCGATCTTCTTCAGAAAGTAAACGTTGAAAAGCCCATGTAGACTGCTTGAGGCCTATTACCCGGTGTTTTTCCAGTGAGTAAAGCAATCATACTTGATGCTCTGAAGATGACGATGCGGATACCGATGATCGTGTTCGGTTTCCTGTCTGGTCTGCCCGCGTTGCTGCTAATCAGGATCTATCAGACAACTGTGTCGGATAAGACAATAACGCGACGGTGCCGATTCACACCGTCATGTTCAGAGTATGCCTATGAAGCAATCCTTCGGTACGGGCTGTTTAAGGGCATACACCTCGCCCGTCAGCGATTGGCTCGGTGCAATCCGGATCATGAAGGAGGCTTGGATCCGGTCCCCTGAGCACTTGCTCATGCCAGGAGGGTTACGGTATCACTGTAATTAGATGCTTATCCTTGATGAGCCTTGAAGGATTTTCCTCTCGTCCTGGAAACACATTTGTTCCCTCATGCCGTCGTATTCAAAACGTTAAGCTGAATGCTGCAGCATTCGCCAATTAGGATCTGATATCCTGGAAATACAGTTTGTTAAAGACTTGTGTACAGGTGTCGGTTCAGTTACAATGGTGCAGATCAACTCGACTTGGCGCTATGTCTTATGATGTACTCACCCGTTCACTATACCATGTAAGGAGGAAAAAATGGCACAGAACGCATATTTGAGACTCTCGGGCGAAAGACAAGGCGAGATCATTGGTCCTGTAACCATGGCAGGCCGTGAAGACTCGATCATGGTGATTGCTGTCAATCATGAGGTAACATCTCCTAGAGACGCCTCTACCGGCAGACCCACCGGCAGACGCATGCATGTACCTTTGGTTATCACTAAAGAAATAGACAGGTCGAGCCCGTTGCTTATGAATGTGCTTGTGAATAACGAGAAAATCCAGGAATTTAAGTTGCGATTCTGGCAATCCACCAGCCCGGGTCACGAATCCCAGTTCTACACGATACAACTTGTTGATGCTGGCATCACTGGTATACGGTTCGAGATGCTTAATAACAGGTATCCAGAGAATGCTGGACACAAAGAATATGAGCATGTGTCATTCTGTTACAAGGAAATCGTATGGATCTATGAAGAAGACGAAATAACGGCTAATGACGTCTGGGAAAGATAGATATACTTAAGGTTTTTCCTGACGTGCGCTCAACACTTATGAGGTTACCCTGTGTAAAGGGGTGAGGCTTCCCCCTGACAGATAATCCAGGATAAGCAGCTCATCCTGGATGAACCGTGGAGAATTTTCTTCTCATACCGGAAACTCGTTTGGCCGATATCTTTATGCTCTTGACAGATGATTCAATTACACAATATATCTTGGTAGGCTCGTAGAATTTTTCTACGAAAAGGCAAACCATCTGAAAAGATGGGACGCAAAACAAGGTACCTACGTCCGAGAGGATAAGGTCGACCGGTTGCCGAAAAAGGAAAGTTCTTCTTTTTTGCGCCCCGAATCTCAGATGGCAATAAAGCCACTGGATCCGGGGCTTTTTGCTGGTGCTAATGAACTTGGTGGTGCTTGTCTTGAGTTGGATTCAGATGGTGGATTCTTGATCTCAGGAAGTAAAAATGGCTGCCTTTGGCTGTGCAAAACCGATAGCATCGGAAGTATCGAATGGGAAACAACCGTTGGTACTCCCGAAGCTGGGGGAGTAAGATCTTTTCAACAGACATCGGATGACGGGTACATTGTTGCCGGAACTATGAATCCTCCACCGGGATTGCTTGATCTCTGGCTTGTCAAGTTCGGGCCGGTACTTGGTATACCTGAAGGCTCTCAACCTGTTTCCGATATGCTGATCAGAACAATTTCACCGAATCCATTCTCCTCAAGTCTCGGTATTAATTATTTCATCCCCCAACCTGGACAGGTTGATTTATCAGTATATGACCTCACAGGAAGATTGGTCGAGAATCTGGAAAACTGTTCAGTTTCCGCTGGAGAACATACCTTTGTGTGGAATCCTGATCCGTCGCTACCCGGTAGCTGTTATTTGGTTGTGCTGGAGGTATGCGGAGAACGTTCTGTTAGAAGGTGTGTGAAACTGTAGGATTCGTTGGTACGTCCGACAGGATTCCCTTCGTACAGGTTTCGTTTGTCGCTTTAATGGTGGGTGGCACTTTCGTTGGTACGCCCGACAGGATTCCCTTCGACTCGCTCCGCTCGCTCAGGGTAAACTCACCATTCCGATCTTTGATCGGAGGTCCGAATCCATAGTGCAATAACGAAAAAGGGGACACTCTGAAAGGTGCCCCCGTTTTCGTTGGTACGGAATTTTGAACCGGGTGATAACCTTTTTCGTGCCAGAATATCGGGAG
>CBDVBK010000131.1:0-4361 GCA_965372215.1 uncultured bacterium
GTGGGTGGCACTGTTTGGGCTTCTGGCGGGCCACGCTAGACAATATTCGAACACTTTTACTGGATTAAGCTCACTTCTTGGGCAATTCAGTTCTGGTTTGAGTATATAGAAGAGTAAACTGATTCTATATTCTGACTAATCATCCCTGATGATGATACATCTCCTGGAAGCGACATGTTCACCTGCGACCAGTCTTATAAGGTACATACCTGAGCAGAGGCCGGAGCCATCTAAGTATTCGGAGTACATGCCTGCGGGAACAACCTCATCAACAAGAGTTTCAACGAGTCGACCGGAGAGATCGAACACAGAAAGAACCACATGTGAAGGATGCTCAATCTGGAAACACACAGTACATGATGAGCTGAATGGATTGGGGAAGGATTTTAACACAAGCATTGTTTCAGATGGAGAGGATTCTTCCTCTTCAACAGTAAGCCAGTAATTAACACCTCCTCCTCCGAAGGCTCCCATGTCGTTACGAGTAGTTCCCATAGCAGGCCAGAGTGCGTAACCCGGATTGAAGGGATCCTCGGGATCGTTGTATTCAGAGGCTGGATTACCGGCATCAATGCAGGGAGAGCCGTAAGACAGATGATAATCACCAAGAGGGCCGGACTCGAAAAGAGGATCTGTATCGATGTTGCCAGGGCCCCAGTGGAGGGTGGCAAAAGTATCTAGGAAAATTGAATCTTGTCCATATTCAACATTGCTGTATTCAATAAATGCTTGTGTTGAATCAGCAAAAGCAAGAAGATAGATCTGCGATCCTATTGGCGCGTTGTTTCCCCAGATAATGGAATTTGTGACATAAATAGAGTCATTCTTACTCCTTAAACCTCCTCCTCTTGAAGCGGCAAAGTTAAATGCAATAGTATTATTCTCTATACATATGATGCTTCCAGAAGATTCATAGATACCCCCGCCGTGACCAGCTGAATTCTCAACAATGAGGTTTCCGATGATAGTTGGAGACCCACCGCTAATGCCTACACCACCACCAGTAGCACCATCGTTGCCTGAGATATAATTGCTATAGAGTAGGAGACTTGGACTGTTTATCCCGATCCCACCAGCACCCTGGCCAGTTCCAGCTATGTTGTTAATGATTGTGTTATTGATGATTTCTGCATTTGAATGAGTAATGCTCATTCCACCAGTAATGTTACTCTCGTTCCCTTCCACAGTACAGTCAATTATTCTTAATGGTTGCCCACTTACACTGTTGCCACCAGCCCAGATTCCTCCACCGGTTTCATGAGCATAATTACCAGTGATGGTGTTTTCAGTCAGGCAGGAGGAGGAGTTCAGGATGAACACTCCTCCACCACAACCAACCACCCAACAGTTAACAATCACATTATTCCTGATTGTTGGTGAGGAGTTGGTTATATAGATACCCCCGCCATAATCAACAGGATCCCTGCCTTCATGCGATGTACCGTCGAAATCCATATTAGTTATGCTGAATCCCTCAAGTACAGCAGTGCTGTCCTCTCCACCGGTGATCGACACGCAGTGGAAAGAGGAGAATGGTGACTCGATGAAGGTGTTGTTGGCGCTGCCGCTGCTTTTGAGGACTATGTTCTTCCCCTGGAAGCTGAAACCACCATTATACTGACCCGGGGATACCAGCACGGTATCACCGTCCTGTGCCGCCGATATGGCCGAATGGATATTGGGGTATTCGGAAGGAACAAGAAGAGTGTCCGCAGGAAGCAAGGCGCAAAAGGCTATCAGAAGTAACACTGAATTCTTCATGATCAGTATACACTCCGTTCATATACTGAATGTAACTGTTTACATTACGAATAGCAATGTTGTATTCTTGATATAAAAAGAACATTGGTTAATTAGAAAGGTGTGTAAAATGAAAAGCTTAAAACTGCAAATCATGATACTCCTTTTTATCTGCATAGCTCTGTTTACCGCTTCATCCGGTGCAACGAATTTCTTCGAACGGCACGGTAACAACTTTATTTATCTTAACCTCGACAGTATTATTCCAAACAAGTACGACACACTTACATACGCTCCTGTGATATGGGATATAAGAACTGCTTTTTTCGAGCTTCGCAATTACTATGCAAGCTATGGCTGGGAATCATCCTCCGAGTGTGACAGTTCATACAATGCAATAGACCTGCTTATGAAGGAAGCCTGGGATCATGGAGTGAATTTTGCCAATGCCAGGGGTGAGTTATTTCGTATGGACACGACTGATCTACTCAATGGTCCAGACAGCTCGGACTACTTCGTCAATGTCGCAGAGATAGTTCAGGAAAATTCCCTGCATCTTATCGCTGGAGGCTTCAAGACGGATACTTCAGCTTTCAGCGATGCGTACAATGACGCTGTCATTAGTTACCTCTCTGAATACAAGGATTCTAGTTTCAAATGGTCAGATGGTCCCGGAGAGTTCATTGGTGTATTTGGCTTTGATGAGCCTGATCTCGGATATGAAGGTCCCGGAGAGAACCAGTGTCTGGAAGATACAGCATGGTCTAACCTTGTAGAGAAGTACGCGCAGTTGAGCAGAGATTCAATATCCGGTGATATTCTTCCATTCGGAACATTCCTGTGCAGGTGGAAAACAAAGAGTGGGGATACTCTCCTATACTATCAGGAGACAATTCCGCTGTTCAGCGAAGAACTTGAGTATCCTGTCTTTGACTATTACCCCTGCAAGTACAGTCCTCCCGAAGACCGATCATATCCTGATCAGATCGAATTTGATAAGATAATAGGTGCAACCAATCTTATGCCTTCCGATTCTTTAGATTACGAAGCTTATGCAGACCAGGATGAGATCTTCGCTGTTGATGACAGCGGCTGGTTCCGGGTCTTTAAGTTTGAGAATGTGACCAGTCGTACTGATACTCTTGAGGTCAGCAGGATAGACAGTATCCTGCTGCCTCAGTCACTGCGGAATAATCCCATATGGGCAGCAAGTGATTTCAGAGCAGCAGATGTAGGTGACAGGGATTCCAACTCGAATAGGCTGAACGGCGCGGTAGTATTCTTCGATAAGGATGATCCTGATGAGAATATGGTGATCTTTCATGATGGTTCTGATATTGTATTCCTTGAAGACGCACTGGAAATGCCCGTACATGCATGGGAAATTACCAGTGTCTGTGTTGGAGAATATAACTATCCGATGCATCATCTAATGGATTCCTTAAGACGGGGAAGCCTGATCAGTCACGGTGAACTGAGAATTCTTGTCTGCTATCAACTCAGGCGAAGCGGACAGTTTTATGACAGAGCCAGGGTATTCGCATGGGATTACGAAACAGGAGAGTTCATTGATGTTACTGGTGATTCTCAGGGTTTGTCGCTTGATATTGAACCAGCCAAAGCCGTCTGGGGCGTATTCTGGCCAACGGGTAATCAATGGTCGTCTTACAATTCTGACGATCAGAGCGGGTTTATCATAATCGACAGCATTGGTAACTATCAGTCCATCTATGAATATATTCCTCAGGACAGTACTGTGCCTGAGTGGACGGTATCCGATGAATTCACAAACCTTTTCGAGTGGGATGAAACATCGTTCATAGCCAGGCAGACAAAAAGTTTCCCCTGCTTCACCGCAGGCATGGATTACATCTGTCATCTCACGGCAGGTGTCCTGAATAAAGCGATTCTTGAATTCGCTTCAGATCCTGAAGGAAGTCCGAACAGTGCTCTAACCGTTTACGAAAGCTCTTCCTTTGATCTGCCGGAGTCTTACGACTTCTCCCATATAAACGATGCTGCTTCCATAAGACCCATGAGATTCTACGATGATGCTCTGCTGGTCTCCTTTGATTATCCTGGTGATAGTTCTGAAGTATATCGAAGTACTGGAAGCATTAACTTCAGAGGAGGAGATGATATCAGCATCTCCTTGAACGAAAATATATATCTAGTTGATACCCTTTCTTCCGATGACTCACCGCTCCTGTCTGCGGCGAGGGTATACAATGTAAGACAAACTTATAGGGTACCACTTGTATCTAATCCTGAAGAATATCCTCAGCAAATTGAACTTCTTTACGGAGATATCCCAGTTGAAAGTTCATCCGACTTCATTGCGGATATGCATGTATCTATGGATACTATGTTCGTATACGGTATTGACAGCACTTCCAGAGCCAACTGCCTGATGCACAACCTCCGTTGCGAAGGGAGAAGGCAGGATGGTCAGGTTACTTTCTACCCATCATCGGACACTCTTCTCTATCTTATGACCACATCGCTGGTCCATGGCTCCAGGGGGATTCACATGAGAGCCCTTGATTTTACCATGATGTGCGGCAACGGAGGGGGTTCCGCTCAAGTAGGTACATACAGGTGCCCCCCTCTGCTTCTCAACT
>CBDVBK010000132.1:0-4322 GCA_965372215.1 uncultured bacterium
AGCTTTTCTTCGATACGAAATCCAGAATAGCCTGTTCGAGTATCAGGGATGGATATGTCTACCATATAGCGCCGAAACAATTATATTAATTCATATTCACAAATAACAACTGGAGACAATATGAAACCTTTTACTGCGTTCACGGCTTTGTCCCTGCTTCTTCTATCCTTATCATGTACCGGCAAGGGTGAAAGCCAGAAAATGAATATTCTCCTTATAATTATTGATACTCTAAACGCTGATCATCTTGGTTGCTACGGTTACTATCGTGATACTTCCCCCACGATAGACAGCCTTGCTTCCGAAGGAATAATGTATGCTCGTACACAGGCGCAGGCACCATGGACACTTCCGGCAATGGTTACGATTTATACCGGGCTGACCGAGAGAAGTCATGGATGTAATAATTATGGCAAATATTCCCATGGACTTGACCCGGAACTGCCGACTATTGTTACGATACTTCATGAAGAAGGCTTCACTACAGCCGGTTTTGTCAATATCAACTATCTTGGACCGCTATTTGGTATGGAAAAAGGGTTTGAGTATTTTCTAATTGATGATGAAGGTCATGATCGAGCTGCCGAGACTGTCGATGAATTCATCTCATGGCTTGACAGCGAAGAATTCAGTGAGCCCTATTTCGTGGTATTTCATCTCTTTGATGCACATATGCCATATGCTCCTCCCATGGGCTTTGACAGAACATATACGGAGTATGGGGCTGTTGGTATTACAGAATGGATAGCAGATGAAAACGGTGTACTGGACCCGGTTCAGGCTGATCATCTCAGAAATCTGTATGACGGAGAAATTAAATGGATTGACAGTCAGTTATCACGGATGTTCGGAACCATCCGCGAGAGACGCCTGGCAGAAAACACACTGATCATATTCACAGCTGACCATGGAGAGGAATTCCTTGAGCACGGTGAAGGGGGACATTCTCAAAATCTTTATCAGCAGTCACTTCATGTTCCTCTGATTATTACCGGTCCAGGTATATCTGAAGGTGTTGTGGATTCAGCGACTGTCGGACAATTTGATATCCTTCCAACAGTATTGACATACCTGCGGATACCTGTGCCAGAAAGAATAGAAGGGATGGATATATTATCCGGGGATATCCCGTCCAATAGAGAAATACCGTCCAGCGGAGTACGATCTGACAGTATTCAGGTAGCATTGCTTGTCGGAGAGGAGAAGGTTATCTGGAGCCCTGTCAACGACTATTCGGAGATGTTCAACATTGTGGACGATCCGGATGAAATGCTGCATCTTGAGGTGGATAGTATGCTGCTCCCAGAAGTACTTGACTACGGCGCATGGCCCTGCCTGTGGAACCCTACAGATCATGAACTGGATATCATTGAACAGAGGAGATTGGAAGATCTGGGTTACATCAGGTAAGATTTCGAAATGATACAACCCTGCTTACTTTTCTCCGTATGGATAGAGACCGCGGGAAAGAGTAAGACTACTTCCCGGAGATCGTGATGTCACCCACCTGAATCCAGGGCAGTATTTCGCTTCCGAAGTTGATTCTCTCTTTTGAGATTCGCCTGATGTTCTTGAGTACTCTGCCGAGATTGCCGGAAATCATGGTTTCTCTGACAGGGTAGAGTATTTCCCCATTCTCAATGTAGTAGCTGTTCTTGCACACTCCTGAGAAGTCTCCGTTGTCACTCGGACTGCCACCGGAGAACCTGCACATCAGAATTCCTTTTTTTACGGAGGAAACCATCTCCTCGAAAGTGCATTTGCCAGCATCGATTACATAAGCGTCGCCACTGTTCACCGCTTTCGGTTTTCCTGTCTTGTTAGCGCCATAAAGACCGAGGAGGAAGGTTTTCAGCACACCTTTCTCAATAATGGTGCTGTTCAAGGCTTCATATCCGTCAGGTGTGAAGAAGTACCCATAGGCTATCTCATCGGATACCGGTCTTGAGTGAAGGGTCAGCTGGGGATCCGCAATCAGCTTATTCAGGGAATCCTTGTAGATGGAAGTTCCGCTGATAAGAGGATAATCACTCAGAAACATGGTGATATAGGATAGGAAATCATTCATGCAATCAGGTGTGATGATGATATCACCGGTGAACTTCCCGGATATCTCCTTTGTGCTGATCTGTTCAGTGGATTGCCTCATGAGAGTATCGATGGAACCGTATTCGTGAAGTTCCCTGTCGAGATTTCCAGATGAGAATCCCGAGTAGTTGAAGGAGGAAATATTCCCGCCTTCCTTGGAAGTGAATATAGGGCAAAAATTGTAGATACCTCGCGAAGATTCGAAATAGACTCCGTTCGAATTGCGGAAGTAGCTTTTCTTCGATACGAAATCCAGAATAGCCTGTTCGAGTATCAGGGATGGATAGGTTTCCCGGCTGTACTCAAGAAAAGATGAAATCCTGTCATACATCAGATTGAGATTCGATTCCGCCGGACCTTTCCGGAATACTTTCGAAGGCTGCAGTTCCGATATATCATTAGCGCTGTCAGCCTCAGAGGATTCAGCCAGGTTAAGCACTTCTTTTACTGCCCTGTCTATTGATTCCGTGTCGGTCTTGTTGATAGAGATCGAACCCTTCTTATCGTCTATTATCCCCATCAGATAGAGAGAAGTGTCGTTGGTTGTTCTCAGAAGGCTGATCTCTCCGCTATCCACGTTGAATTCGTCCTTGCTGCTGTCATGAAGTGTGCACTGAGCCTTTTGAATACCAGCCTCCAGCATGGCTTCAATACAGTAGTTCGTAATGTCTTTTCTGCTGCTCATTACCTTCCTCCAATATTGACTCTGCACTTGATGGCCGGGCCGCCCAGGCCTACAGGAATAGGTTGTTTCTTACCGCACATTCCTGCTGGTGACCATTTCATCTCATCCGATACCGCGGTGACTGTCTTGAGCATATCAAAAGCTACTCCGGAGATAGTCGTATCTCTGATAGCTTTGCCCAGTTGGCCGTTCCTGATCTCGTAGCCCTGAATGATACCGAACATGAACTCACTGGTGGAATCTGCCTGTCCGTTGCTCGGTTTCATCAGGTAATATCCGTCCTTAACCGAGGCGATCATGTCTTCGAGTTTGCTTTTCCCCGGAAGTATTGCTGTATTCCTCATTCTGATAATAGGCTCATCGTTGAAGCGGAATGCCCGAGCGTTTCCTTTCGGTTCGTCATCGAACAGGATAGAAGTCTCCTTATTGTGCATGAACCGTTTCAGGACTCCTCCATCGATCAGCACGACATCTTCTGCTTCAGTGCCTTCATCGTCTACGAATACCGGTACAGGGCAGAGTTTTCCATAAGCTGAATTCGCGAAGTCGACCATCGTGATAAGCGGGCTTGCAACTTCCTGATCAAGGTAATCACCGGCTATCGAACCCCCTCTAACACCATCAGCTTCAGTTGTATGACCTATTGCCTCATGTGCGAGTATCCCGGCCAGATCGGCATCAAGGATGCACTCCTTTACTCCGGCATCGGGATAAATCCCTTCAGCTTTCCGGCGGAGGTGACCGTAATACTGATCCATCTGTTCAAAAAGTGAGTCCGGTGTGGTGAAAACATCCTCGAACTGCCCCAGACCGCCATAGATATCGAATAACTCTATCGACTGGCCATCGTGCTCGGTTGACATGGAGATGTACATGATTGACCTTGGCGTCATCGAATAGGCTGAAGATCCATCCGAGGTAAGGAGGGATTTTTCCATATCAAGAAGCCCAAGTGCAACTGTTCTTGAACTGATTTCTTTGAATTCCTGCTGTATCCTGGAGTCTATTTCCCTGACAAAGTCGATGAGATCCTTCTGGGATTTTCTGGCTTTTGCGGTTGAATAGTCTCGTACACCATTTCCCATTGTCACAGGCAGTGGTTTCCCGCCTCTGTTTTCCCTGCTGCCAAGGAACCTGGCATTCCTCGTGGCGAAGGCTATGACCTTCCTGATGTTTTCATCATTTATTTCAGGGTCGGAAGCGAATCCCCATACACTGTTACTGTATGTCCTCGCGGAAACTCCGCTGGAAGAAGCTCTGCTGTTGCCCATTACATCACCGTTTACGACAGATATATTGATGGAACGGTTTTCCTGGACGCGAAGCTCCGTGTATTCAGTGAACAGATTTGAATAACCGCAAAGTTCTTTCGGAATCATTGAATGTCCTTCCTCTGACTGTATTCAATATGCAAGTGGTATTTACTGTAAATATCCCTTTCATCATTTTCATAGTCCCTTCCATTCAAAGCCCGGATACCATCAACTTCAGTTAATGGAGGAGGGCTTGAGTTTATTTCTATTTTTAGTATTATATGAACATGAATACA
>CBDVBK010000133.1:0-4190 GCA_965372215.1 uncultured bacterium
AGTGCCCACTGCTCGCGTTTGTACCACGCGACTCCGGACACCATCGGGAATTCTGCATCTGGGTCATCAAGCATATTCTGTCCTGTTTCTGTTCCAATGTTACGGCGACGGCTTTTTTGTTCTATGGGTCCATTTTCCGTTTGTTCTTTGTGCTCCAGCCGGCGCCGTTTCTTACTCGTCAACGTTTGCATAACCAGCACAGATATTACTATGGTTCAATACTTTGCATTTGTGACTGGTTTATGCATTTGTTGACGGAATAATCTCCTCTCTGGGAGAGCCAACAACCCTTGAATTGGGCAGACTAGATACCTGCACTATTGCATTCCAAGCCATTCAAGCTCAAAGGTGATCTCAGATCCGTAGTTGCAGTAGACGGTGTTCTCCCCATCGGTGGTCAGCTCTGAAGTACTGATCTCTCCGGTATCCATGTAATCGGGATCATAAGTGTCCGAATCCCAGACTTTGAAGATCAGCGTCTGGGTCTCCGGTCCGCTGAATTCCTCAGGGCCACAGATCGCTATGGGGGATAGGCTGGACCATGATGCAGTAGAACCCGCGTTCTCGATAGCGCGAGTGCTGCCCTGGTTTTCGGTGCTCGAACCGTCGCTAGTAAGGACAGTGATGTACAGGTCGGGCAGTCCGCCGAACGGGTCCCAAGCATCCCCGTTCTGCTTGGAGCGGGGTGTATCGCGCACCACGATATCGGAGATACTGTAAATTCCGGTTCTCAGGGCATCCTCAAGCTCTGGAGGATCTTCACCCTCCCAAGTGAGTGCGACAGCTGCCACGATCAATGCGATTACACTTGCTGTCTTCATCTTTACTCCTTCCGGTTCGTTTCTTCGGCGACGGCTTTTTTGTTCTATGGGCCCGATTTCCGATTGTTCTTTTGTGCTCAAGCTGGCGCCGTTTTTATCTCGTCAACAATGATTCTGCAGCTGCTGCATAACCCGGTTCTTAGTTATCTTGCATGAGCATAACGTACAGTCTATTATGGGTCAATACGATTATTATGCCTTTGCACCTCCTTTGGAGCTGCATAGCACCATATTCCCAGTGTTATCAAGCTGCTTCATAACAAGGAGCTGTGTTATCCAGCGAAAGTGTTTCGTGAGTTCGAACCAAGAGTAGTATTTCATACTGAGTATGATGGATTATTTCACCATTTCGAGGGTTTGTTCTTCGCTGTAGCCCAGCTGCACTGGTTCCTGATGTTGGCCATGCTGAACAGGTAGCGGTTAAGGCCGGCTTCCCTGATGGTTTCCTGGAAAAGCGGTTTGTGTGTACTCGGGGAACATGAGGAAACGACCACTCTGTTGAGTTTGTATTCGTCTATCAGCTCCTTCATCTTCTCCTGGGTATCCTGCGAACAGGTGAAAAGATTCTCTCCGGCATAGACAACATCCGGCAGCGTCTTGGCGTATGCGGTAACGGCGGGGACATCGACGATGCTTCCAATGTTTGTTCCGCAATGGCAGACGAACACACCGATTCTGGGTTTTTTTTACCGGATACATCTATGGGCAGTCAGGAGAAAGTAAGAGATTGCCTTATCCTTGGTCCCGATTACGTGTGAATAGCTGAATGTGATCTTTCCCCTTTGAAGGACCTTTCTCAATACCCATGTATAGTCCTGGATTAAAATTCTTCGCGTCTGGTCAGGTACAGAGGCCCTGTTGACCATTTTCTGCTGAGCAACATGTTTTCCTTACCCAAACAGGTCATCCTGTAGCCGGTGAAATTCCGTAGATCCTGTCTGGGTCTGCTCGAAAGCACCTCGAAATCCTCCCAGTTTATCAAGCCATGCTCAACGGTCTCACCGTTGTCCCTGGAGAAAATACAGGAACTGTCCGGTAGAAACCCGTATACGAACCAGCCCCATGTGGAATCAGGAAGTGCGGTAAATGTACCGTTTGTGTGAAGTAATCCAAGAGTATCTGCCTGATTGAACAGAACAGCTTCTTCAGTAACCCAGTCCCGTGGTATTCCGTATCCTCCGGATGGATACTCGCCCTGTACTTCATAAACGGTGACGGAACCATCCATGGTCAGTGACCTGAACTCGAAGTATTCACAAAGATTGCCACCGTCCTGCTCGAAGAAGATAGCCAGGTCATTCCATTGACACCTCAGATATGAGACGGAGAGACACGGATATAGAATATGTTCCCCGTTCCCTGTCGGATACTCTCGCTTCTCCAGAGACATCGTCTCAAGATTGAAACAGCTGACAGTACCTATATCCCTGGTGTATTCGCCATAAACATCGGTGGCAAAAGCCTCCGGGTTCATGAATTTGCATACAATGTTATTGCCTGATATCAGCTTGGAATCAGATGTGAAGTAGTATTTCGGTCTGCCCCCCCCGGCAGGGGACCAGCCAAGGGCAATTCCTCTGGCATCAGTACCGTCCGGTCTGCACAGGATGAGTCCGACAGCTTCCCTTCCCGGAATGAAATACTCGAAATCTTCCGTGACATACAGCAGTCTTGCTACGAGTACCCATTCACCGTCCGGACTAACATCAAGGTCCCAGTAACCTCCGGTGTTCCAACCCTCCTCCTCCGGACTCCAGTCCGGTTCCCAAGGAACCATATCACCATTATCAAGATTCAGACTGAAAAGACCTGTTCGAACGTCTGTTCTTGCTTCGCAGAGGATGCGGTCGTCAGAAAGGACGGCGATCAGTCCAACTTCTCCCGCAAGTTCAACGGGTTGTGTCTGCTGGGCAGATGAAGCCGAATACCATAGTAATAAACGTGACAGCAACAGAATTCCTATCATGATGCATACCTCCTGCTCCGGGGAAGTAGCACATTTCTTCAACCCCCTATTTTCATAACTCCCAGAACAAAGATATACCTTAATCCTGTCATCTTCGCCAGGGAATTTCATATCGAAATGACCCTAGATAACCTCTTAAGGGAGAAGGGTGCCCTTGAGATGTATTCGCTACGAGTCTTTCGACTGTTTGTATCATCGGCCTGTATGGGAGTATAGGACGCCTATCCCCTTAACACACCCATAGTGTGTATCTTCGTTAGAGATTCTACCCATATATCATGTCTATACTCGAATGCCTTGGCAGCGATTCCTCATTGAAATTCTTCCATTTGGACATATTCATTTTCCACCATTTTCCATAATGCATTTTGTCTGTAACATCTTTACAATAGACCCTCATCCGTATTCTGCCTGTGAACTTCTTCTGTCTAAGGAAAGGAATGCTGAATCTCTCATCAAAGATGAATCCGAATTTATCCAGAAGTTCAAGATTAACAGGCAATCCAATCAGAGGATCAATTTTATAGTACTCGCATTTCCCAAATTTGCAGAATTGGATTCCAGTGTCGTTAATTGATGTCTTTACCGAGGATATGTTAACAATCTCAATACTGTAAGCTCTATGATATATATTCTGAATGTGGTCTTCTGCAACTGAACATTCAGTAACGATTTTTAGTCTAATTGATTCCCGCCTTATATCCCGTATTAGATTTATTGCCCCTAAGAATAAGCCAGCTAATCCAATACTTCCTGCTACAATAACATCTGTGTTCATATTCAACTAACCTTCCACTAAGATTGTGTCCTTATTTTTCTGTGAATTCATAGCGGTCGTTTAGGGAGCGGCCATCATCACCTCAATTGGGTATTGTTTTAACGACAAGATCAACCCAAACCCAAAGGAGGAAGACGATGGCCAAAGCTAAATTGGTACAATCGGAGGCAAATGTCCAGAGGAAAGATTTGACCCTACTGTTATAGAATGATTAAAGATTCACCAGGGAGAAATTCACCATCTCGAGGGTTTGTTCCTCGCTGTAGCCCAGCTGCTCCATCGCACCAGAAGGGCAGACAGTTGAACAGCTTCCACACCCCTTGCACAGAGCCGTATTAATAGAGCAGACCTGTCGGCCGTTCTTCCAGATCAGGCTCGGAGCGCTGTAGGGACAGACGGATACGCACATTCCGCATCCCGCGCAAACGTCGGGATCCAGGCTGGCGATATTGGCCACTGACAGATACTTGTCAGAGCTTATGATTATGCAGGCACGTTCGGCGGCAGCCTTGGCCTGAGAGACGGTCTCGTCCATGTTCTTTGGTGAATGAGCTAAACCTGCCAGGAATATTCCCTCGGCGGAGAAATCCACAGGTCTGAGTTTCACGTGGGCTTCCATGAAGAA
>CBDVBK010000134.1:0-4042 GCA_965372215.1 uncultured bacterium
TCCTCCATCAACTGAAGTTGATGGTATCCGGGCTTTGAATGGAAGGGACTATGAAATAAGCTCATTCAAGCCCGCCAGCGCTTCTCAGACCGCACATGTACACACATGCAGGAACAGCTTCAACTGAATTGACCCGACCACCTCATGCAGCACATTGCGTGTCACCAGATCCAAAAAAGCATCGGGGACATGCAGGCTCTGCTGCGTGTCCCTGCATCGTGCTGTTACTCCTGAATAAAATCTTTACCGTAAAGCTTGATCATACACTCAGGGCAGATTCCGTGGGAGAATTTAGCGTCAGAGTGATTGGAGACATACAACTCTATCTGCTGCCAGTAACCGTCATCATTCCTGATTTTCTTGCACGAGGCGCAGATAGGAAGCAGGCCCTGAAGTCTCTTCACATGAGCAAGAGCATCACGAAGTTCATCATTCATCGCAGAAAGCTCAACATTCTTAAGACGGTATATTTCGGCTTCTTTTTCTTTTTTCTCGGTTTCGAACTGTACCTGCAGCCCTGCTATCTTCTCCATACTTCTTTCGTTCAGATGTTCTTCAACGCATGTATTCAATTCTTCTGAGTGCTGAAGCGCTTTCTGAAGATCTCCCTTTGCTTCATACAGGTCCGTTATCTTCTCCAGGCAGTGGATTTCCCAGTCCTTCATCGAAAGCTTCCTTGTTATCGAAAGGCCTCTGCTGATAAGTGATTCTGCTTCATCAAGACGCTCCAGTGTAATGTATATCCCGCCAATACAGGCGCATGTATTTGCGATTCCCCTTTTGTTGCCGAGTTCCTCATACAGTTCAAGGCTCCTTATGAAACACTTAAGAGCTGATTCGTTGTCCCCCAGTTTTTCATGCAGGCTTCCCAGGTTACCAAGAGTGCTTGCAGTACCTTTTACATCTCCAAGATCTTCCCTGATATCAAGAGCTTTCTGGAAGTATTCCTGTGCTTTGCCCAGCTCTTCCTTTTTTCCGTAGACAGAACCGAGATTGTTGTAGATGTAAGCCAGTTTCATGCGGTCACCGGATTTCTCCCATATCGAACGAGCGTATTCATAGGATGACTGCGCAAGATCAAGCCGAAACAAACTGCTGTAGATCGTGCCAATATTCAAGTGGCAAATGGCAAGTTCATCTTCGCCTGCGCCACATTCCTGTTTCAGCCTGAGAGATTCGAGGTAATGTTCAAGAGCCCTGTCAACCATACCCTGAGCCCTGTAGATAGAAGCCTTTGTACCATGAACGGATGCCATCCCACTCTTATCCTCAAGTTCCTCAGATATCTCCATGGATTTCTGACAATACGACATCGCTTCAGCGAACTTCCCCGCCTCCATATTGATTGTTCCAAGGGTATTGCAGCTCTTAGCCTGCTCTATATGAAACCCCTGCTTTTCAGCAAGATCCTTTGCTTCCTCAGCACACGCTTCCGCTCTACGTGGATCTAAATGAAGACAGGCATAAGCAAGTTTGTTCAACACAGTCACAAACTCTGAACCGGGTGGTTCAAGCCTGAGGCTTTCCAGTTCCTTCTCCAGCGCTATGATTTCCTTGTTAGGCATACCACCACTCCAGACTAACCTCGTTAGAAATATCGTCTCGACAGCATAATATCCGTTCATGCTGCAGGTGTCAATTAAACGAACAATGTTACCGGATACAATTTCATGGAAATGACCTCGCGGATGACAATTGCCTGCTGAAGATTTCCATCAGTCTTTAAAAAATATATCTTCGATAAAGAAACACTTTTCCGACTGGAAGCCATATATACTAATTATATATATAATAGAATATGTAATATGATAATAATGCTTAAATGCAAGACCTGACCCTGATAATAACCCCTGAGATTCTATATCATGAACACAGAAAGACCCTTGACATTCTATATCTGGCGCAACAATAATATCATTAGCTGAGGAGTTAATTATGAAAAGAATACTTGAAAAACAGCTGCTTGAATGGAAAGAGTCAAAACGGCGGAAACCGTTGATTTTGCGTGGTGCACGACAGGTTGGCAAGACATGGCTTGTAGAGAACATTCTTGCTGAAGAATTTGAAAATTATGTTAAAATCGATTTAGAAAAGATGAACAATCTTCACACATATTTTGAAGGAGAATTAGACCCGGTAAAAATAGTGAACTATCTGGAGTTGTCTACAGAACCAATCACTCCGGGGAAAACGCTTCTCTTTCTCGATGAAATCCAGGCCTGCCCCAGGGCAATTACGGCACTGAGATATTTTTACGAAGATATGCCCGAACTCCATGTTATTGCGGCCGGTTCCCTGCTTGAATTTGCCTTTGGAGAAATATCAATTCCGGTTGGCAGAGTTCAATACATGCAGATTTACCCTATGTCATTCTATGAGTATCTCAATACAATTCGCGGGGAATCATTAGCCAGAGAATCTCTCAAACACCCGAGCACAGTTGATGAACAGGTTCAAAATATGCTCCTGGAAGAACTGCGCAGATATTTCTTTATTGGAGGAATGCCTGAATGTGTTAAAACTTTCAGTGATTCAGGATCAATGCTTGAAACTTTCAAAGTTCAATCGGAAATAATAGAATCGTATAGAGATGATTTTTCAAAATATAAGCCGCATGTTGACCCGGCCTGTCTTGATGCAGTTTTTCTGAACTGTGCAAAGAGTGTTGGAGAGCAGCTTATTTATACAAAACTCAATGATGGTCACACCGGTCAGACAAATCGTAAAGCATTTGATCTGCTGAATAAAGCCGGAGTTCTAAAAAAAATACCTTCCTGCAACCCATCAGGTCTCCCACTTGGAGCAACCGCCAATCAAAAGAAGTTCAAAGCATCCATACTGGATATCGGTCTGATGCAAAGGCTCTGTCAGACTCCTGTTGACCTTGAGCTTCAGCAAAATGATTTACTGGCAATGTTCAGAGGGAAACTTGCCGAACAGTTCGTTGCTCAGGAACTTCTGGTTTATCACGGACCCGATCTTTTCTACTGGTCACGGGATGCCAGGGGAAGCAGCGCTGAGGTTGATTATCTTCTGACATTCAACGGGAGAATCTATCCGATTGAAGTTAAGTCTGGAGCAACCGGAAGCTTGAAAAGCCTTCATATGCTGCTGCAAAAATATTCCAACTGTCCCCGGGGACTTGTTTTGTATGACGGTATATACAAAAACCTTCCGGAACAGAAACTGGAGTATTTGCCATTATATAGCGCTGGCGGGATGTCCGGGGAACTCCAACATGATGGTTATGCCTGGACTCCTTCGTAAGAACCGGGAAACCGTGATAGAGTCGGGGCACCCGTCTATCAGGCAGTTGTTGTTAACCTCAGGATGGGAGAGTCCTACAGATCGGCAAAGGGAAGCGCAGTCACTCCGGAGCCAAGTGGTAGTGTAACATTCCCCGGGTGTACCACATACCCTTTCATGGCTTTATTACCCATATCAGCCTGAAATGTTCTAATTCCGGAAGCCATTGCCGGCCGGGGGGTCGCAGAAAGTTTAACCTCAACAGGTACAAGCTTACCTTCTGTCTCCACAACAATGTCAACCTCCGTTCCCGCCCGGGTTCTCCAGAAGTAAATCCGTGGCAAAATACCGCGATTCATATAAGTTTTTACTATTTCCGTGATAACAGCAGTTTCCATTATTGCCCCGCCCATTGGCCCTGCGAACGCGTGTTCCGGATCCTTAAGACCTGAAAGGTAACATAGTATGCCTGTATCAGTGAAATAGATCTTCGGTGTTTTTACAAGCTGTTTGCCCACGTTGGCATAATATGGACGAAGTACAATTATCTGGAATGTGGCTTCCAGAACTGACAACCATGCCTTTGCAGTGTTCACTGATACACCAAGATCCCGGGAAACATCGGATAAATTCAGAAGTTGAGCGCTTCTTGCGGCAAGAACCCGCAGAAAATTCTGGAAAAGAGTAAGATCTCCCACCAGTCTCAGCATGCGGACATCTCTTTCAAGGTATGTACGCACAAAGCTGCTGAACCAGAGATTTTCGTTACGGTCAGGATTTGCGATAAGCTCCGGAT
>CBDVBK010000135.1:0-4009 GCA_965372215.1 uncultured bacterium
ACCTGGTCATCTCCAAAGATGATACAGGCGATTCCGACCCAAACACCAACACCGATTATTGGGTAGAGACCGTACCTTACACCAACACTTTCACAGGCGACAGCAACTGGGGCTTTGACATCTACGAGACTTGTATAGACCTCATCAGCGACTCGTATGATATTTACCTTATTCCAGGTACTCACTACTACTTTGAAACCCAGGCTGATGTTACTGATAACTGTTTCATTCTTGTAAGTCACAATTACATCGGTGACTACTGCTGGTACAATGATGGTTCCGGTGTATGGGTGAGGTCCGATGTTTTATTTGGAGAGGACTCCGATATGTTCTTCGATTTCGAAGGACAGTTTCTTGCTCTGGAATCTGAAACCTGGGGCAGCATCAAGAACCTCTTCTAGAGATTCCTGAAAGAAAAGCCCCCATGTCGCTTTATTGGTGGGCTGTCCAGCGACATTCTCGTCCGGCGCTCAGGGAATTCTATTTGTCGTTGGTAGACGCATTATTCAGTGAGGCAATACGGTAGACAATATGGCTAAACGGTGATCACAAGATTCATAATTGGAACCCATTCATAGACCGGATCAACATGATCACCGAACCAAAGAGGATGCTCCAAACACAGTGATTGTGGGCTAGTGAAACAGGACCAGCCTGTGAGAGACAGTGTACTCCTCTGTCTGAAGCATGACAAGATAGATACCGGACGGTAGACCACTCCCATCGAAAACGAAGGATATATGACCGTTGATCATGTCATCCTCCAGGAGGGTTTTGATCCGACGTCCGGAAAGATCGTATACCTGTACAGAGGCATATCCGGGTTCGGAAAGCTCTAACACGATAGTAGCAGACCCAATGAAGGGATTCGGATAACAACGCATAGTTGCGGAAGGCTCGAGTGAAGGGTTTTCCTCCTCTTCCACAGACAGCCAGTAACCTACTCCACCACCACCATAAGCTCCCATGTCATTTCTTAGAAAGCCAAGAGAAGGCCAAAGTGCATATCCTGGATTCTCTGGATCCTCTGGATCAAAGTACATCGTGCCAGGATGTCCTGCATCGATACAAGGAGAAATACCATCAGTGAGATGATACTCAGAAAGAGGACCAGTAACAAATAGAGGATCAGCATCAATCATCCCTGAACCCCAGTACATTGTGCTTCCTGATTCCATCACTATTGCTTCCTGGCCGTCTTCCAGGTCAGTATAGGCAATATCCAGTGTCACAGGATAAACATTCCATGATAGTCGTATATCCTCTCCTGGTCCATTAGACCAAATGATGGAGTTCAACACCGAAACACTACATGGAAGCAACATACCTCCATGACACATAAGAGCAGAGCCCCATGTGGCTTGATTCCCAGTGATGGTGCAGTTATGGATACAGACGTCTGGGCTATTAGAACATTCAATGCCACCACCCTTAAAACTTGCATGGTTTTCTGCAATGACGCTATTGATGATAGACACTCCATCGCATTTCCACAATGAGATGGCTCCTCCAGATCCCGTACAGGCATCGTTGTACAAGAATACATTACATGCAATTACTCCAGAACAATCATTTGCATAGATGCCACCCCCCTTGGAGTAGTCCCAATACCGGCTGGCTTCGTTGCTCTCGAACAGGTTGCATATGATGTTGAGCGAAGAGCCATCCGCGTAGATGCCACCACCTTTTCCACCTTCTCCTGTATATTCTGAGGCCCAATTGCCAAAGATGATATTACCGCAAATAAGGGGAGAACCACCGAAGCAGGCTATGCCACCGCCAATACAATTCGTTCCATTTCCAATTATTATGTTATCAATAATCATAGGGGAGGCTGATTCGCACCGAATTCCTCCTCCCTCGGTGGCATAGCCATTTGTGATCGTAAACCCCATAAGAACTGCCGCAGATGATTCGTTATTCTGAAAGCAGACAACCGATCCTGAATTGTCACCATTGATAATAGTTACAGAGGGTCCACGCTTACTAATGACGGTGATGTCCTTCCCAAGGAAGGTGATATTCTCGACATATGTACCAGGAAACACCAGCACAGTGTCTCCATTAGATGTAGCATCAATAGCTTCTTGAATGGTGGGGTAGTCTCCTGGTACGAGGTAAGTAGCTGAGAATGCTATACTGGACGTGAGAAGGATAACAAACCATTTCATGTTCTACCTCAAATTGAGTATTGCTGATAATAGACTGAATGTCAACAGAATGCAGGTAGAAATTATGCATCAGTAGAGGATTCATCCAGAACCGGTATAGTAAACGTCATAAAGCGAAACGACCCATGAGTGAGAGGTCGTTCAGCTTCGTGGCGGGCATCATGATGGATTATCGAACTTTCACACATGAAGCAAATATATCTATCAATAAAACTACGAAAGAGTTCATAACTGTCATTGAGAACTCAGGACCTGGCTGTTCCCTGTTCACTGTTCGGAAGGAACCTGTTGACAAATAGCCCCCACAATATTACAAATACTGTAATAATATGGGTTGTATATATTACAAACACTGTTATATATACAGGTACATAGGAGGTATTAAGATGTTTGGTAGAGATCTTGTTGATTATATGAAGAAATGGTTTTTCAGTGACAGACGAAAACCTCTGCTTGTAAGGGGGGCGAGACAATCCGGCAAGACATCTGCAGTAAGGATATTTGCCGGGGAAATGCCCGGGTATATGGAATTCAACCTCGAAGCTCCCGGAGAGAAAGACATCTTCAAGCGTGGTCTTGCAGCAAAGGAACTGGTGAGTGCACTTAGACTTTCCAAAGGCAGTACTGCTCCTATCAGTGAATCGCTCCTGTTCATCGACGAGATTCAGGAGTGTCCTGAAGCCATCAAATATCTTCGTTCTCTGTCAGAGGAAGTTCCGGGACTTGCAGTGATAGCATCCGGATCTCTGCTGGAGTTGTACCTTTCACGCTCAAGTATGGAGTTTCCCGTTGGCCGGGTTGAACACGCTTTCATGTATCCAGTCTCTTTCAAGGAGTACCTCTCTGCTCTGGGGCGAGACGATATGATCGAGGAACTGATGAAGATACCAGTTCCATACTATTCAATACCGGTGATATACAGGGAGTACCTGAATTACTCGATCCTTGGAGGAATGCCTGAAGTTCTTGAAGCAAGGCTTGCTGGAGCTGAGCTGGCAGAACTCGGTACGATCTATTCATCTTTGATGATCTCTTTCCTTGACGATGTTCCAAAGTACGCGTCGAACCGTACAATGTCCGAAGTCATTCGACATTGTCTGGAAACAGCTCCTTTGGAGACCGGTAACAGGATCACTTTTGCAGGTTTTGGAGGGACCTCGTACAGGTCCAGGGAAGTGGGAGAGGCGATAAGAATGCTTGAAAGAGCCATGCTTATTCACCTGGTGTATGCCTCGGGAAGCATTGAACCACCCATAAAAGAGAATAGAAGAAAATCGCCGAAGTTGCTGTTCATAGATTCCGGCCTCCTCCTGCATGCACTCGGGGCGCAGTGGGAAGAAATAGGCATTGAAGATATTAACGCTTCTTTCAGAGGGTCTCTGGCAGAGCAGTGCGTCGGACAGAGCTTTGTTGCCCGACATAGGGAAGGATTCCCTGCCCTGAGATTCTGGGCAAGAGACAAGAGAGGCTCAAGTGCTGAGGTCGATTTCCTTCTGCAGCATAGAGAAAGAGTCATACCTGTAGAGGTGAAATCCGGCGTAACTGGAAAGCTAAGATCCCTTCATCGTTTCATTGAAGATTCCGATCAGGATCTCGCAGTCAGGTTCTACAGTGGGGATATCAAGATCGATGACCTCAGAACCCAATCAGGCAAACAATTCAGACTACTTAATCTCCCGCACTTTCTGGCTGGGCAGCTGCATCGATATCTGGATTGGGTTATCGAATAAGCTTTTTGATACAACCTCAATTTCAGATCCTGTTCGATTAGATCCCTCGATCAGAAGTCCGAATCACATGTTACAAAATAGTTAGTTAAGTAAGTTATGCCCGGCTTG
>CBDVBK010000136.1:0-3975 GCA_965372215.1 uncultured bacterium
AGATAACCTGTTAAATCAGTCGAGCACGCAGGTGAAATTTGCAGGCTGAGGTCAGGGCATAGCACTCTCTATATTAGAAAGAGTTCCTGAAATATCTGAAAGTTCATCTGACACATCGTCTATGTATTCGGCTATTTCCCTGAGGTAATAGCTGTCTCCAAAGCCGCTTGAGCTGTCCCATTCAGCGTATGCCGCTCCAGGTGATATCAGATATCCGACAAGGAACACTACAGCCAGGACAACAAGAACCACTCCGACAGCAAAGGCTTTCTCGAAACCATTCTCGAGCTTTATATCAACCTTCATTTCCATCCGTCCTTTCGAAGAGAGGGTAATGCAGCTGGAATAAACTTCTTACAAAACTCTTCAAATTCAGTACACTCTATTGATAATGATGAATGACTCATAAGTGTTAGCTGTTCATTCCCATCGGAAGAAACGGGCTGAGAACAGTATTCCGCAAATGAGAACTCCAGTCAGGACTGCAAGCTGAACTGGATAATCCCACAGGTGTCCTCCAAGCCAAAGTCCCTGAAGGAGCTTTATCACGTGCGTCAGTGGCAATACCTGCGCGAATGTCTGGAGAAATGGAGGAAGCATGTGGAACGGTAGAGCGGCACCGGACAGAAACAGCATCGGGAAGTAGATGATGTTTGCAGTCACGACCCCGCTTCTTGTAGTAGGAGCAAGACTGGCAGGAATAAAGCCGAGAGCGGAGATGCTCAGCGCGGAAAGCACGAATGCGAAGATGACTTCGGGAAGAGTACCCCAGAAGTGGAGATCGAAAACAACGATCCCCGCAATGAGAAGAAGAATGACTCCGCCGATTGTGATAGCGAACACAGCCGTCACCTGAGCCATCAGTATCGAGACAGAGGTAAGCGGCGCAGCTTTGAATCTCCTGAGTATTCCTCTCTCTCTGTAAGCGGAAAGGTTTGCTGTAAGACCCATTATACCGCTGGTCAGGATAACCATTCCGATGAATGCCGGAACGGAGAAATCTATATAACCGAATGTTTCTCCAGGGAAAGGATCGTTGCCCCATATGCTGCCGAAAAGCATCATCAGCATAAGCGGAAAGATCAGAGTGAAGAAGAAAGCTGAGGGCTCCCTCAGATAGAGGAGGAATTCGATTGCAGCAAGTTTTCTGAATCCGGACATCAGTTCCTCACCTCTTTTCCTGTTACTGCGAGAAAAACGTCTTCCAGTGTCGTCCGTTCAGTACGGAAATCATCCAGAGCGGTGTCCAGACTTACGAGTTTTTTCACAATCTCCAATACAACACCACTGTCACGGATCATGCATGTGATCCTGTCTCCATCCCTCTCGATGGAAAGCATACCGGAGATTCCGTTCAGTGTTGCTTCTGAGAAATTTCCCGATGTCGTGAAGATAACCCTGATGCCGAATCCCAGTGACGAGATAAGTCTATCCGGAGTATCGAGCGCGATTATTCTGCCATGATCGATTATCGCAACCCTGTCGCAGAGTCTTTCCGCTTCGTCCATGTAATGAGTCGAGAGGAAAATTGTCCTGCCCTCATCCCTGAGTTTTGTGACAAGTTCCCAGATTATCCTTCGTGCCTGTGGATCGAGACCACTCGTCAGTTCATCCAGAAAGACGATTTCGGGATCTCCAACCAGTGCCAGTGCCACGAAGAGTCTTCTTTTCTGCCCCCCGGAGAGATCGGAGAAATACGCCTCGGATTTATCAAGGAGAGCAAGATGATCGAGAATTTCTCTCCATTCGAGTGTTTTGCTGTAGAAGGATGAAAAGAGCTCCATGGTTTCGCGAACTTTGATCCTGTCCGGCAACTCAGATTCCTGCTGCTGTATACCGAGTCTCTGACGAAGCTTCAGCCCCTGTTTAATTGGATCCAGCCCCAGAACTCTCAGAGAACCCGAATCAGATTTCTTCATACCGACGATACAGTCCATTGTTGTTGTCTTGCCAGCGCCGTTCGGGCCGACGATTCCGAATATCTCGCCCTTAATCACGGAGAAGGTTATACCATCGACAGCCTTGACGTCACCATAGGTCTTTCTGAGATCATGAACGCTGACGACTTCAGGTGATTGTTCTGTCATTCAAGTTCCTCCACAATTGCTTCTATACGGGATTCGGTTTCATATGTTACTGGCAATAATACCTCAATCCGACATTCATGACCACGGTCAGTCTTTATTCGTGATATTCTCGATTCCGGTCAATTGGAAATGAAATCGTTGCTGGAAGAATGAGAGTTCGAATCCCGTCGGGGGTACCAGATTTCAGAATTTAGAACTCATTCCCAGCTATAGCAGCAGTTCGAAATATCTCCACCAGGGGGTACCAGATATCAACATTTAGAACTCATTCCCAGCCATGACAGCAGTTCGAAATACCTCCACCAGGGGGTACCAGAATGGCGAACAGCTGAGAGTATTATTGACTCTGTTGATTGATGCTGATATCATAATATAGTACACATCTATATGGATGAATCAGCGTCCATTGAATCACTAATGCCAGTGAATGGAGGACTGATGATAATTAATGCTATCGTTGCTGTAATCGTGATCTCCACTACTAATCTTACAATCACTGAGCCTGTCGACGGAGAGAGCTATTGGATCGGAGACTCACTCATCGTCAGGGCTATTGTGGAGAACGAAAACGAAATACCTGATTCGGTTTACTACTCAATAAATGGACAGCCTGTTGTACAGATTCCCAGGCTCAACACAGACTGGTACACATACATGCAGAATGACCTGCACCATGGGTTTTCGGAGTCGCCTGCCCCGACGGACAACACAATACTCTGGACCGCGCCGGTCACCGGAGATGAACACGAGTTCCCCACCCCGGTGATCGTGGATGGAATTGTGTATTACCCTTCAAACTCTGGCACTGATTCTCTTTATGCCCTTGATGCCGCCACAGGCGAATTGATCTGGAAATACCGGGTTGGTGGGACAGATGACGCGGTTACGGTGAAGAACGGTTACCTGTTCATAGCCAGCGATTCACTGTGGTGTCTGGATGCCCTGACCGGTGAGAAGATATGGGCTACCCGTGCTGCTGGATATGATGGAAGCACACCTGCAGTAGCTGACGGTAAGGTGTATGGTGGGCAACGAGACCATTATCCAACATATCTATCTTATGTCAATTGCTTTGATGCAGCTACAGGCACTGAAATATGGTCGAAGACACTTGCTGGCGCAATGGTGAGCTGTATGACAGTCTGGAACGGCATGGTATTTATTCCAACATTCGTGTTTGAGGGCGAGTCACCTTTGTATGCCCTGGATGCCAATACAGGCTCGATCATCTGGGAGAACACCGATAGTTATCAGGGCTACTGGGACTCATCTCCGGTTGTTGTAGACGGTGATATCTACATCAGCGGAATGGACGGTAAAACACGGGCAATTGATGCAATGACAGGGACTACTGTCTGGGAAGTTATCATAACTCCAGGTACTTACATATCAGCAACTCCTGCCTATCACGATGGCAGGCTATACTTTGCAGATCAGGTGGTTACCTATCACTGCCTTGATGCGTCAACCGGCAGCAGAATATGGTCGGTGCCGGGCGTGCAGCACGGTTCTTCCGGCATTGCTGACGGGATGGTCTTCTACGGGGAATGCTACTCAGATAGTGCAAGGGTAGTGGCATTAAATTGTGAAACCGGTCAGGAAGTCTGGAGTTACATGACCAACGCAGGAATGTGGGGTATAGGGTCCAGCCCTGCAATTACTGATGGTGTTGTTTACATAGCAGCCACTGACTGGAATCTGTATGCCTTCGGTACCGGTCTGAAGTACACCTATCTGGACGATCTGTTCGCGGAGGTGGGATCGAACGAGCTGATAGTGACAGCCTTTGATGGTAGCGTTGCCTTCGCTGCTGATACTATCAGCTTTACCGTAACAGGTACAAGGATTGGGCAGGGACTTGAGCCTAATTCCCTATTCGACTTATGTG
>CBDVBK010000137.1:0-3723 GCA_965372215.1 uncultured bacterium
AGGTTCTTCACTAAATGCGGAATAGAACTGTCTCATTCTCATTGACACGTTCCGGAATGGGATCTCTGGATGGGGCTTCAGCATCTCCTTGATCTTCTTCAGAATCACCGAAGGTTTTGACTTGACTGTGTAGGTGAAGGTTTTTGCCATATCCATTTCCTTTCTGTTCGCTAACATTCAGCGTAACCAGCGCCGTTTTCGCTGACTTCAAACCCGCACAGGCGACTGGTTCATGCTGTTGTTAAGTGTACTAAGTTATGCTTAGGAATGACATTTCCCTTGTGGTGTATTTGAATCCTTTTCTTGTTTATCATATTCATTTCTCCATCTT
Organism: uncultured bacterium; assembly: GCA_965372215.1. Lineage (GTDB taxonomy): Bacteria > Fermentibacterota > Fermentibacteria > Fermentibacterales > JCC-6 > Aegiribacteria. The sequence continues at coordinate 332 of CBDVBK010000137.1, forward strand.
GCTTCATCCATTGCTTATTCAGTATTCTTTTACTGTCATTTTAGTGTTACAATAACTTGATGCTCCCATCAAGTCCGGAAATAGTGTCGAATGATTAATGTTCATCTTATTTAAATACCGCAGACATTTTTCGTTGTTCTCGCTAGGTATTATTATCTTTATCAGCTCCATATTGTCATCATCTGGATTATATTCCATTACCCATTCTTCTATAGTCATGTTGTTGGGACTTCTTGTGAATAATCCTCTTTGACTCACCAATCTTCTATTCTCATCACTATGTGGTCTAACTATATCAACTGTTGGCTTTTTGCTATTCACATTTTTCACATCATCTGTATTATTTATGTATTTATTTTTTGATTGAATTGACTCCTCGTCAAGAGCAAATACTGCATATGATTCCGCCCCTGTCTTGATTGCATCACATACCGCAAAATACAGTGCAACAAATGGTGATTCAGTCCAATCAAGGAGAGGAGTGTATAGTCCATGATGTTGCCCAAGAGCCCACCAATCGTTCTCGTTTACAATGTTAGCCGGGTTTGAACCTCGACGACCTCTTGTTTCGTACTGGAATGCCTGCAAGTGTTTTCTTCTACGTTTTGAGGTTGGTTTTTTTACAATTCTGTCTAGTGATGGTGTCAGATTCCACTCGCTATCTCCTTGCCCTCTGTAGAAGTAGGATGTGTAGTCCAACATTTCTTCGCTGATATACTCAGAATAATGCTCCCAAGATTTAAGTACGATTTCAATTACACCTTCCTCGAGTGAACCTTCTTCCCAATTTTCGTTTTCCTGAGGCATATTGTTCCCTTCTACTTAACATTCAGAGTAACCAGCGCCGTTAACCTTCACTCAACTCCCTGACAGGCGTCTAGTTCATGCTGTGGTTGAAGTACCGTATAGATTGCTTTACTGCCCTGAAATCAAGACTTAAAGAGAACATCATGGTAATAATCTCATCTTTCCGTAAAGGTATAGATGGATGACTCCGCTAGGCTAGTACATTTCGATTATGAATCTTTGTGCATTCGTCTTAATTCTTTGTCCCTTTCGGCCATATATGGAGGTAATTCACATGACTCTTTCTCAAACTTATCTAATGATTCGATTATCCAAGGATTTCCCTGTTGATACAGGAATACTGCAGTTGCCTTATCCATGAGTATTGGAGGAATAGCTTCATCGGACATTCTATCTGATTGTACTTCAGCATCAAAGTAGTGGTCTACCCGATGAATGAGCTTCTCATAGTTCTCTCTCTCTTCAGGTAACAGTTCGATATCTACAGGATTAGATGGTATGTATAGAAATGATTTTGGCATGGCTTTCAACTGCCACCAGATCACTGGTATTGGTAATGTATCATTTCTAAATGAATTTTGATGGAGATGAAGATGGGATATTGTAAGATCAATAATCTCTCGGAATTCGCTCATTACCCATACATGATGTTCTGTACCCCAAAATCCTTCCCATCTTCGGATTGTTGTATCTCCTTTATATGTCATTTTAAAACATACATCTCCAGAGTAGGTACGTGATCTTATTCCAATTCGGTCAAGAAGGTGTTTAACGCACATTGATGATTGTGCGCAAAGGTCAGAGTAGTTGCTTCCGTATACTTCGTTGAGTGCTCTATCCATAATTGAGACTATCCAAGCAACAAGCACTATTGAAGTACCTCCATTCTCCCGCGAGGCAGATAGCTCATTTTTTATACTTATCCATGCCAATTGCTTTCCTCCATTCACAAGGAAGTGTTGATACTTTGTGCCCAGATGTGTAGATCGAGAATCATAGTTACAGTGATTGCCTTCCTTCTAATTTGATACTGTCGAGAGGATTTATCCATATCCTTTTCTTCTTCCTTCAACAATGATTATACAGAATCTTCATTTCTCTTCACATGTCTTTGTATCTAACACTATTAATTCAAGTATCATGATGTCAATAGTAATCAAAATCAGGGTGTTTGATAAAAGCGGCAAACATTTGTCCGTTAAAGTAGGTGAAAGCTGTGGATATGTAGAGTGCAGGATAACTTATGCCATGCGTACAGGTTGGGAGATACTCTTTCTTGTAGGGTCTGAAACTCAGGCAGATTCTTATTGGATTTTATCAAACTGCTCCGGGAATATGACCGAGTTGCGGTGAATGACCTGTTTGAAGAATTTCTTCCAGCTTATTCTCCATTTGTTCTTGAAATACTTCTGAGGATCCATGGTTGAGGAGCCGTTGAAACGGGCGGTTGTTCCTTTGGAGAAATGGTATACCAGACAGGAGTGCCGGTTGAGTTGTTCCAGACAATTCCGGTGCAGAATTGGTTACCTGAGTCAAGGTCAATGCCGGGACCGGCTGATCCTCCTGTTAATGTTATACGGAATAGTGGTAAATGTATCGTTTTGGCTAGTATAAATAATATGTATGTGCTAATGTACATCCCCAATAAATGGATCGAAGCAGGTCATCCCCTGATATTCCACTGAATACTCGTTGTGCTGCTTAAGAAAATTCTGTCGTGACTTACCAGCATCAGTGCGCCTGTGTAATCGTTAAGCGCCTTTTCCAGGCATTATGTGGTTTGTAGGTTCATCATTACTACAAGCTTCGCGTGAAGCTATTCCCGGTTTTTGAGGGGGCTTGCCAGGATAATCTCTTAAATGTATAATATCGTACTAATATGAAAGATAGTTAAATTTAATAGATTCTTATTGTTGTAGGAAAGTTTACGAACTTTCTGAACCACCTTTTTTCTCATTAATTCCATTACTATCATCACATACAGTGAAATAGCTTATTTCACAACAGTTTGCTGTGTTTATACAGCAAGGTTCCGGGTTGTATCCCGGATGGCATACCCCTGCTTGAGGGGCAACAGCGGCATTAATGCCGCATGGTACGTAGGGACTGAGGTCCCAAGAACAGGAGTTCAAATGGGTAAGAAGCTGTTTGTTGGAGGATTAGCCTGGGCAACGAATGATGAGAGTCTCAGCAAGGCGTTTGAGAAACATGGCGCTATAGAAGAGGCCAAGGTTGTCAGCGACAGAGACACAGGCAGATCAAGAGGATTCGGTTTTGTGACCTTCGAGACCGAGGAAGACGCAATTACAGCTCAGAAGGCGATGGACGGACAGGAAATGGACGGACGTCAGCTCAGAGTTGATTTTGCCAACGACAAACAGAGGAGAAATTAGTTTAATTCTCTTTTGATGTAAGGGGAGGCATTCGTGTCTCCCCTTTTCTCTTTCATGACTATTCTTGCCTCTCAGACAACCCTATGTACACCACTCGGGAACGACTCTACTTCATTTCACTGCTGATCAAGGTGGTTGATTCACATTTCATCTCCTCAGATGCATTACGTAACTTGACGTAACGTTAAACTA
>CBDVBK010000138.1:0-3681 GCA_965372215.1 uncultured bacterium
CAACGAATTCTCCATTCAGTTCAGCTATAAGAACAGTTCGTCTTCCTTCCATTTGCTGCAGAAGGTATTTCTCGTATTGATCCCGAGTTTTATTCCACCCTTGTGCACGGAACGCCTTAGCAATAGTCGGAGGATCCTTGCTTGTTATTTCCCGTATTGTGAGTTCGTCAGTCATGTTTTCAAGCACCTAACTTCACCTGGCATCAGAAACCGAAACGGTTCATCGCGCTGTTTTGGTTGATCGGTCGACTGCGATTGTCATATGATTGATTAAATAATTCACTTAACGATCCTGACCCACTGTCTTCGCCACTCCGGAGCTTCATAATTTTCCGGCCAGAATTCTGTTTGTCTGGTGATTAACTCATTTTCTACTGTATGAAATGTTATCGCTCTGGCGCTGATTGTGCCATCTGTGACATCTACATCACTAACCACGTGATTGCCCTCACAAACAATTGAGTTGATGTGATATTTCCAGGTACCATTTGCAGGATAGTTAGTATTAATCAGAGCGAAATTCAGTCTGCCAATGATTAATTCAGATGATTGAGGCCAGTAGCATTCGAAATCCTCAGAGAGCCATTCGCTTGCCTTATAAAAGTCATTGCTCTCCGTTGCCTTCAAAAATTCAATTACAACTTCTTTTGCATTCATAAAAATATACTTCTTTTCTATTGAGGTTAACATCGCGAGCCATAGCTGCCGATATTGGTGTTGATCTGGAAAGCAATGGTGATCCCATAGTCCGGGTAGTATCGGAGGCTGGAGCTGTACCCCGGTATCCATCCTCCATGACCGTAAACCGGGACAAAGAGGCCTGTGTAATAAATACCAACTTCTGCTCCCTCCGTCGATTGCATGGCTTCGTTCGATTTCTATCTGTATACATTTTACCTGTGTCTGGCTCTGACTACACAGACAATGAGTTCTTTATCTTCGATCTCATATATCACCTTGTATGCACCACATCGTAATCTGTACTTCCTGGCCAGAATTGTTTGATTGTTATTCTGACTCTATTTTTATCAGTATCATCCCATTATGTACGACTGTCAAGAATTATATTGGGGTTTAAGGAAAACTGATTTAAATAGAAATACAAAATTCGAAAATAGGGTATATACAGGGAGTACAAATAAAAGTGGCGGTGTTGGATATTCTGATTACTATGTTCAAAAGGCTGGAGATAATTCATGAATAGCAGTTACTTAGGAAAGATATCTTCTGAATTCGGTTTGAACAGCAGCAAGGTTGCTGCAGCTGTTTCATTGCTTCAAGAAGGAGCAACAGTGCCCTTCATGGCAAGATATCGCAAGGAAGTAACCGGAAATATGGATGAAGTTACGATAGCGGCTATCCGTGACCGGCTTGAACAGCTTCTGAAACTGGATAATCGAAGAGAAGCAATCCTCCGTTCCCTCGAAGAGAGGGAGCTGCTTACGGATGAACTTAAGAAAGAACTAGATAATGCTGAAACAATCACATCAATTGAAGATATTTATCTACCCTTCCGACCGAAAAGGCGTACCCGTGCAACCAGAGCTCGTGAAAAAGGCCTGGAACCTCTCGCGGAAAGGATAACGCTTCAGAGAGGAGAAAGACCTTCCGAATACGCAAAGGAATTCATTGATCCGGAGAAGGGTGTCGAATCCGTGGATGATGCTCTTGCTGGCGCACAGGATATTATCGCGGAAAAGCTTACGGAGATTCCCAGGACAAGAGAATCCATGCGTCGATATTACTGGGAAAACGGAATTTATAGAAGCCGCGTAAGATCGGGGCAGGAGGAAGAAGGATCCAAGTTCAGAGATTATTTCGAGTGGGATGAACCTGTTGGGAAATGTCCTTCTCATAGAGTACTGGCGATGCTCAGAGGAGAGAAACAGGATATCCTTTCTCTGAAAATCAATGTACCGGAAGAACAAGCAATTGGAATTGTTTCATCGAACTGGATAGAGAATCCCGAATCAGAAGAGGGATTGTTGATTCAGGAAGCTGTCCGGGACGGATATCGCAGGCTGCTTGCAAAAGCGATTGAAACTGAAACAAGACTCAGAAGTAAAGAATCTGCTGACGATGAAGCAATCGCTGTGTTCTCAGCAAATCTCAGAAAACTCCTGCTGGCAGCACCGCTTGGATCTGAAGCTGTTATGGCAATTGATCCGGGATTCCGAACTGGCTGCAAGGTTATATGTCTGGATAAACAGGGAGTTCTTCTGTGTGATAACGTTATCTTTCCATTCATGTCAGAAGAGAAGAAGCAGCAGGCAGGCAGTACTGTTCTTCAGCTTCTCAAGCAATACGAGATTTCATTTATTGCGGTTGGAAACGGTACTGCAGGCAGAGAGACTGAAGCGTTTCTTGCAGAGCTGGAATTACCCGGAGGAGTATCTGTTGTTTCAGTAAATGAAAGCGGAGCTTCGATATACTCCGCTTCCAAGGTTGCCAGAGAGGAGTTCCCTGATCATGACATCACAGTAAGGGGAGCGGTCTCCATAGGCAGGCGCCTTCAGGATCCTCTTGCTGAACTGGTGAAAATAGATCCTAAATCGATAGGAGTAGGGCAGTATCAGCACGATGTGGACAGTCGCAAACTGCAAAAAGCTCTTGATGATACTGTCACGAGTTGTGTGAACAGTGTTGGTGTTGATGTAAATACCGCGAGCCGGCAGCTCCTGTCTTACGTATCGGGGCTGTCACCATCAGTAGCGGGGAATCTGGTTGAGTGGAGAAATGAGAACGGGCCTTTCTCATCCAGAAGACAGTTAATGAAAGTTCCACGGCTTGGTGAAGCGGCTTACCAGCAGTCAGCGGGTTTTCTTAGGATTCGCAATGGGCAGAATCCTCTTGACGCAAGCGCGGTTCATCCGGAAAGCTATTCGATTGTACTGAAAATGGCGGCTTCCCTTGTAGCGGAAGTGAAAGAATTAATTGAGTCTGAAGAACTTCGTCACTCAATCAGACTTGAAGATTTTATCACTGATAATGCAGGGCTGCCGACACTCCGTGACATCATGAAAGAACTTGAAAAACCCGGCAGAGATCCACGTGAAGCATTTCAGTTTTTCAGATTTGCTGATGTTCACGCTATGAAGGACATTTCGAAAGATATGATCCTTCCTGGAATTGTAACCAATGTTACGAATTTTGGTGCTTTTGTTGATATAGGTATTCATCAGGATGGACTTGTACACATCAGCCAGCTGGCCGACAGGTATGTCAGGAATCCGGCAGAAATCGTTTCGGTGGGTGACAGGATTACAGTTAAAGTGCTGGATGTGGATGAAAAGCGAAAACGGATATCCCTCTCAATGCGTGGATTGAAGAGATGATATTCCGGGAACCGCAGGCTTCTAATCAAGCTGGTTTCCGAGCATCTGCTCGGGACCGCTATTGTACAATCAAGCTGGTTTCCCGAAATTGAGGCTGGATGAGCTTTATACAGCACTCCGGTTTCTGGGAGAGGTGTGTCCTGATGAGTAGTTTCGAGCGGTTATCAGCCGAACATGTCATTGACGGGTGTGAGCTTCAGCCGGTATCATTGATTTTAGGTGAATTAATTTAAAGAAAAAGGTAGTAGCGGTCAGATGAACCTTGTAATGAGCTGATTCAGGTGCGTTGGTAAATCAAGATTCCTAGCGCGCCGGGGAAAGCTCGGCGTATCTTACGGGGTGAGAG
>CBDVBK010000139.1:0-3645 GCA_965372215.1 uncultured bacterium
GAACGAGAAGGTTGAGCGGTTCTATTTGAAATATGGTTTTGAAATTCTGTATAAATATGACGGTAGAACACGGATGTTTATGCCGATGAAGACTGTAACTCAATTGTTTGAATAAAGTCCGGATTACTTTGGGCGGAACTGACCTGTCCCGGAAATTAATCCTGTTCCCGTCAAGGTAATCGTAGATACGAAACTCTGATTTATCAGGATGTGCTCTATGCAGCCTGATTGAAAGAACCTGTTTGGAGGTATACAATGATATCGTATTTCAAAGTCGCAATGTCTTTGCTTGCGGCTGTTCTTCTGGTCTTAGGATGCGGAAATGATCCCACCGGAGTACTCATCCCGGATGATCACAGCCTGGGCTGGGGCCTCGCTCTTGCCGATGAGGTTCGTGACAGCGAGTTCCCCGATGGGGTACTTTTCATGGTCTCATGCATCGACATCAACGATGAGGGGGAGCCGGAAACCGCTATCCCATGGCAGTTCTATTATGCCGAAACATCGGATTCCACAAACGTGCTGATTGTGATGGTCCAGTATATAGGCACCACCAATCACATCTGGGAGGATTCAACATCTGTACCCCTGGGCGAACTGCCTGACTATGACGATGCCGGCCCCTGGGTAAGCGCAGCAAGAGACTCAATGGGTTCAGCTTACAGCGACTGGGAGGAATACGCGCTGGTGGTAAAGGGCAACGATTATCCTGAGTTCCCTGTGGTTCTCAATGTCGCTGTGCTGCAGTTCATGTCTCCCGACACCACCGGTCAACTCAGCGTAATACTGAATTCAGATAACAATAATGTCCTGGGGATCATAGAGTACTGAGTACTACTTCATCTGAGAGAGAGATAGCACAGGCAAATATCTTCAGCAAAGATGCAGGGATAATGGAAACCTTCAGGCTGACTATTCTGAGACTTGCCTGGCCGTTGCCTCCGTTTGATTTCAGGAAAATATAGAGTTTCTTCCTTGTTCCCGTTCGTTCCGGCATCTGATAGAAACTCGTCAATGACAGTGCGGAATTGTTGTCAGAACCGGCTGACAAGCTCCGTTTCCCGCTGTTCTATGATATCCAGCATATCGTTCTCGTCTCTGGCTGTAAGAAGATTGTCTATGAAATCCTGTGATCTCAGCATTCTGTTCAGTCTGGCCAGAATGTGCAGGTGCTCATTGGCCACCGGAAACACCAGCAGGAAGAAAAGGGCGGTGAGCCTTCCGCTCTCCTCGCCGAAGGGAAGGGGATGGGGAGGCCGGAAAAGCATCAGCAGGCTCTGTTCAACATAGAGTTTTGATACATCCAGCGGGTGAGCGAGAGCAGTGCCGCATCTGAGGGCGGTGGAGGTGGTTCTCTCACGAAGGATCAGCTGTTCCAGAAGGGCTTTCTCATCGTACAGTGCGCCTGTCTGGCATGCTTCAAAGGCGATGGTTCGAAGCATGCTTGCTGCGGTTCCCACTCTATGCGGCAGGATTATTCTGCTGAAGAGCATCTCCGTTACAAGGAGGGCTGAGGGGTCAATTCCTACTCTCTCAGCGTTCGACTGCTCCGCAGCTGCGAGCCTGTCCGCCGCCAGGCAGCCGAACTCCTTCGTGAGCCACTCGATGATGTCCACGCGGAGGTAGCACTTCCTGCCCTGGTATAGAACAGTTTTCAGGCTTGTCCGGCCGATTACTCTCGATGCTTCCTTGAGGCTCATGCCCAGACATCTGGCTGTGTCCGTAAGCGAGAGATAATCTTCCATTTCAACCCCCTTGGCAGAAGGTATTATGTGATATGAAGAATTCCGGGCGCAACAGGCATGATTCTTCTCAAATAATACAGGGACAATGTTCCGCGAGCTGATGCAGATGTGCCATGCTGTGAAATAGCTGTTGGGAAGGTGGAAACCTGGATGAAGAAGATCACAAGGGGTTTTGAGTGCGTCAGAAAGTCATTATCTTATCAAAGATATAACTGAAATGAAAAGTGGTAAACAATATGACTACTGAAGACAGCATCTCCATAATAGGTATCGATTGCGCAACGCAACCCGCCAAAACCGGCCTTGTCTATGCCAGGTATCAAAACAGACGTATTGATCTGATATCGTGTTTAAATGCAGGAACTATAGAGGATTACAGCACTCTACCTGATTACAGGTGGTATCCATTGGTGAAGAAATGCCAGGATTGGATAGGGACTGATGAACACGTTCTGTTCTGCATGAGCGCACCTTTGGGGTGGCCGAACAGAATGCGGGAGATCCTTCCAAAGCACACGGCCGGTGAATTCCTTGGAATTATGGCCAAGGATCTGTTTAACAGAGACACTGACAAATTCATTGAGAAGACAATTCAGAGAAGACCTTTCGAAGTGGGCGCTTCTCTGATAGCCAGGACCGCGCAAGCAGCTCTTGAACTGCTTTCCACTTTGCGAATGGTCCTGTGCAGAGACATACCGCTGTTATGGAAGCAGGGTCCGATCGAAAGCTCAGGTGTTATCGAGGTTTATCCTATTGCTACCATAGTCGGAAGAATAGGTGAGAGTACTAAACTGAACTTCAAGACCAAGTCCGATATTCTCCTGCCAATTCTCGAAACTGATTTTGGTCTTGAATCGATAGATGTTATTGAGAAATCGGACGATCATATGCTGGACGCAGCACTGTGTGTGCTTGCAGGAGCTGATTTCATTGAGAAGCGATGTCATGAACCTTCAGATCTTAGCACAGCCAGACAGGAAGGTTGGATCTGGTTCTCAAGCTAAACGAATATCAGTGATTCCCATCTGAAATCCAGAAAGTCTCATTCTGATAACTGTCGCTCAAACGGGGGAGGCTGCGACCTGAAATCCAAGCTTGCAGGTATTCTGAAATCACTCGATAAAGCCAGCCTTAACAGCTCCCCAGGTATTGCTTTCCAAGTTCGACAGAAAATGATCGTAGAGGTTGATTATATTTGAGTTCCAACTACTGACAAAGAAACCGGGACCATCAAAATCTGTTTCGTACTTGTAAGCGATATCATTTGGTGAAATGGAAATATCGTAGGTTATACCTGTAGGCGTTCCCGTATCCGAGTGTTCTGCGAGTTTGTCACCACCGTACCAGTCGCTTATCCATAAGTTAAGACTGCCTGCATCCCAGACACACGCAATTCCGAAAGCACCCAGCTCGCCATAGCTCCAGCTGTTCTCTACGGTACAGGTACTTACGTTGAATTTGTAGATAATGGCATTATCATCATCTGTCCAATTCTGATCAACCATCCACAGGTAATCGCCATCCCATTCACATCCTCCCATACCACCTGTGAAAGGTGCGCCAAGTTCATAGACAACGGGAGGAAGCAACGGTATTCCAGAACCGTCAAGTTGCCAGGTATACAGGTAATATGGAACAGGAGCCGTGGGATTACTCTGAGTTATCGCGAAGAGCTGATCGTCCTCATAACACCCCAGACCGGAAACAAATTCAGCATTGTCGAATTCCACCCATGTAACCGATGTGCCGCCGGAGTATGCTCCGTATGCCAGCGCATGGTTTGGAGTAGACCCGCCTTGAGCGGCGTAAAGCATATTGTGTTCATCGTGATAAGCGAGACCGAAAACCTTTGCCCATCCGGGCGGTCCTCCTATAGTTGCGATTAAATCACCGTTTTTCG
>CBDVBK010000140.1:0-3637 GCA_965372215.1 uncultured bacterium
TCTGTCCCCGACTGTCTTCTTGCTGTCCAAGCGGCAGATTATCCGAAACAGGAAACGACTGAAGCGAGGCGACAAAAAGAGCTACGCTCTTTTTGTTTAACAGTTGTGAACCGTAGTATACAGATGTATACTATCCATCATAAGAGATAACGCAGAGGATAGAGTACTAGAAATCTTCAGAAAACAGCTAGGAATAAGATGAAGCCATCACTCGAAAAGCTGTGGCATTATGGTCGCATCTGCCGGGCTGAGAGAATTAATATTTCATATATGTAGTCATATTATGAATATTATAAATTGGAAAATAAAACACCAATTATTGCTCGTTAATATTATTCTGTGAGGTAATACGGGCCGAAAGTGAAAACACCACTGGACACCGCCTAATCGCTTAAGGTATATAGGTGTGTAGGGTATATAACATTCAAGTCTTATAATCTGCCTGCCGATTTGACTGTACTTACTGTGTTTACTATGATGGTTTTCAGAAAGAAAAATGATTATTTTGGGCAGCTGGAGTTTTCAGCGGAGTAGCATTGTGGATTGTCAAAAATAAATATTCAGTTGCTTAGAAGGAGAGAACAATGAAAAGCATGATGGTGGTAGCTCTGTTACTTGGGGTCTCTTCGGCGTTCGCCATAGAGTACGTGTTCACGGTGCAGGAGACGCACGACGTATTCAGTAGTACCTACGGTCTCGACTGCGACGACATCGAGGGCCGCTTGTTCACGATGGGTTCCTACGGCGCGCACTTCTACGAATACGGAACATGGGAATGTACCAGTTTGTGGGCGTCTCCATCTCCGTGGGGTGGATGTATGTTAGTACAGTCAGCGGATTATTGGTTCTGTCACAACAGTACGATTAACGTTAATGCTGTTCTGCGTGATTACTATAATAGTTACGTGTGGTCATCGCACCCCGCTGAAAAGAAAGGACACGGGATGGACTGCGGAGAAGACGGGTATATCTGGGAAATAGACTATAATAATAATCTATATAAAATGAACTTAGTAGGCGACGAACTTACGGTTGTGATACAGTATAATCTTACAGAAATGTCAGGCAGTTCACAGGGTTTGACTACAGTGGATCTATATGGACTAGGACTTGTAAATCATTTACTAATATCTGCTAATTCTAACATGTATTTGTATGAAATTATAGGTTCTGCTTTAGTATTTGTGGATGAAATACCAAATCCTGTAGATGATTATTCTCCAAGAGGACTAGCGTTTTCTATTGCGAATCAGACGTTTTACTGGTGTTATCAGGCTACAAGCTCTTCGAATTCTGTTAAGATAGTACGCATGATTCTCGAAGAAGGCGGAGCTCTCGAACAAACCACCTGGGGTGCTATTAAAAGTATAGAATTATAATAACGATTAACCGGAATCCGTATAAAAGCAATAAATTGGTATCCGCTTGAATGAGAAAGGCAATATAGGATGAGTAGCAATATTATCTATCATCCGCAAAGAGTGAAATCAGTATTCTCCGGGGTGACTATTTATCATGATAAAACCACTGACAACCAGGATCCTTATGTCTGGAATGATCCTTTCTTACATACATTCTGTCATATGCCTGAACTGAAAAATCCGAAGCCAGGTGATACTAATTTCTGGGTTAGCGGAGATACATTCCCAGACTTCAACCATCTGTATTGCGATTTGGTATTTGTCATCAAAGAAAAATGCTATTGGGAAAATGCTAATTCGATTAATAGTACAGATCCACTTGTTGATTCAAAGGAAGCATATCAAGATCATTATAAATGGGTTCAGTGGCAGCATGAGTTCAAGAATAGAAAAAGATTTACTTTAAAAGCTGATCCTTTACATAGCTTTCAATACCAAGATCAGGCAGGTTCTCTCATTGATATAGTACCAATCCTGAATTCTCTTGGCTTCCCAACTGATCAACTACATAAGGCTCTGAAGAAAGGTTTTGCATCCAAACCAATGCCTCTTGATCCGAAAATAGCACGCGAGCTTCATTCTGCGATTTCAAAATCAGCGGATATGAAACTCACTTGTAAACAACTTCAATCAATTCGCAAAAAACATCATGAACTTGCAAGCCCAAGAAAGAAAAACAAGAAATACTAACGTGTACTCATCCAGTAATAAGCCTTTTCGTAATGTATTCTAACGTAACTTATTCGACAATAACTACTTGATATCTTTCAGGGTTCGGAATATTGGTCAATTTTGCTCATAGAACAGCATGATATTGAAGGTGTTAATATCCAGTTGTACTCCCCTGAGAAAACAATTGTCGATTATCTTAAATTTTGAAGCAAGATTGGAGTTAAGACCGTAATCGAGGGTTTGCGGATGTACAAGAATAAGATGAAGCCATCGCCCGAAAAGTTACGCCATTATGGTTTCATCTGCCACGTCGAGAGAGTCAGGATTCCATATATGAAGTCAATACTGTATTTACTTGAAAACAGAAGGGAGCATTGTGAAATATTATCTCTATACGCGAAAATCATCAGACCGCGAAGAACGGCAGATGCTCTCAATTGACGCACAGCTGTCTGAGCTTAGAAAATTTGCCCTGAAAGAACGTCTTACAATTGAGCAAGAGTTCATCGAGAAACAAACTGCTAAGGATCCGGGACGACCTGTATTCAATGCAATGATGACGTCAATCGAATCAGATGAAGTAACCGGTATTGTTGCATGGCATCCTGACCGCCTTGCCCGGAATTCGATTGACGGCGGTAGAATTATATACGCATTGGATACCGGTAAATTGAAGTCCTTGAAATTCCCGACTTTCTGGTTTGAGGATACACCTCAGGGCAAATTCATGCTTCAGATCGCTTTCGGACAATCAAAGTACTACGTTGATAATCTCTCTGAGAATGTGCGGCGCGGGTTACGTGAGAAAGTGCGACGCGGTGAGTACCCCGGTTTGGCTCCCGTTGGTTACCTGAACAACCCACGAACACGTAATATTGATATCAATGAGAACAAGGCTATTTTGATTCGAAAGCTGTTTGAGGTATATGCTACCGGCAAGTACACGCCTTCAGAGGTCCGACAGATGTCCATCGAGTTTGGACTTACCGGACACAGCGGAAAACCGATTGCTCTGAGCAGGATTCCCCTCATACTTTCGAATCCTTTTTACATCGGATTGTTCAGATACAAGGGCGAAACCCACGAAGGGAAACATGAAGCCATAGTTTCCCGCGATTTGTTCGGAATGGTTCAGAAGGTGCTCAAGCGAGCCTCACGAGGTGGTTATCGTAAAGATGCCCATTATCCATTCCGTCGGCTCATTACTTGTGTCCATTGCGGCTGTGCGATCACCGCTGACACGCAGAAAGGGCACCACTATTACCACTGCGGAAAACGTCGCGGTCCTTGCAACCTGAAAACAATTCGTGATGAAGCTCTAACTTCCCTTTTGAGACAGAGTATTTTACGTGTTTCTCTCTCGGATCAATGTTCCGAATGGATGCTCGCACAGGTTGAGCGTTTGAAGGTTCGAGAGTCTGAACAACAAGAAGATATTATCAATTCGAAGAAGCATCAACTTGCCGATCTGCAATCGAAGATCGAGCGCCTTCTCGATATCTATCTTGACAGTTCCCTTACTCGCGACGAATATGCCGCTCGCA
>CBDVBK010000141.1:0-3578 GCA_965372215.1 uncultured bacterium
AGCGGACAGCTCCTGAAACGCTGCGGTGTTCCGCTGGTCTCCACCAGTGCCAATCTATCCGGGATGATCCCCCCTCTGAGTCTGGCTGAGATTTCTGAATCCATACAGTATGGCGTGGATATCATTCTCGATGCAGATACTCTGCCTCCATCATCCCCCTCAACGATCCTCAGCCTCCTCCGGGGTCGTCCTCCGGGGTCGGACTTAACTTCCGGCCTTTACGAAATACCAATATCTTAAATAAAATGATGACCAACTCCTTGATCCGGTGCTGCCCCTTGAAAAATGTTGTATTTGTTCGTACACTGTAAGTATCATGCCAAGAAGAATACGACCAGACTGGGAAGGTGCTCTGCACCATGTAATGGTTCGAGGGATTGATGGCAAAGCAGTTTTCACTCCCGAAGTAAATCGAATCGATCTCGTAAAACGTTTCTCAGAACTTGTTCCGGAAACCGGCACAAGTGTTTATGCATGGGCAATCATGCCTAATCATTTTCACATTCTTGCTCGCACTGGTGAGGAACCCATCAGTAGATTCATACATCGTTTGCTCACAGGATTTGCAATCAGTTACAATCTGAGAAATGAAAGAAAAGGTCATGTTTTTCAAGGAAGGTTCAAATCCATCCTGGTACAGGAAGAAATGTACTTTATAAGACTTGTGAAATATATCCATCTCAATCCATTGAAAGCACATATTGTGGATGAATTGAATGCGCTCCGATCGTATAAATGGTGTGGTCATGGTAGCTTACTTGGAGTCATGAATACACCTTGGCAGAATACTGAATATGTTCTCTCAAAGTTCAGGAATGAATCAATTTCTTCTAACAATCAGTATTTGAAGTATCTTAATGAAGAAAACGGAAATAAAGATACCGAAGAGCTGATTTCCGGTAATTATCTTCTGGGTAAGAATGGAATTACTGATGCAGCTGAAAGGAAAACATGCGATCTGTGGAGTAATCGTTGCAGGGTGCTGGGAAATAAAGAATTTGCGTTAAGTGTCATAGAAAAGCTGAAGCATTCTGGTGATAGGTTTATTCGTGAACGAGGAAATATTCATGAATCAGTGGAGATAATACTGAAATGGGCTGATGATATCTGGGGATTTCCTCTGGAAATGCTTCAGGGCAGTGCACGGAGTCCCGGACTGTCTGATGCACGAGCAGTAATTGCATGTATTTGTTCAAGACATTTAGGACTCAGTCAAACAGATTGTGCAGGGCTACTCAGGATGAGCAGATCAGGGGTAAGGAATGCCATAAGAAGAGGAGAAATTCTTATTGCTGAAAGTGAATTTATTAGAAGAAAATCTATTTGGTAAAGGCCGGAAGTTAAGTCCGACCCTGCTATTTTCTTCTGAGTGCTATCCAGAGAGCTCTTAGAAGGCTGGGGGGGTGGAGGAGGATATTGGAGTAGGCCTGGTTGGCCAGTGGACATGCACATTCTCCTCTCCTGATTGATCTTCTGATGTTCTTTGCTTTCCTTGATCTCCAGATATGCTGGAAGTCATTGTCCTGATTGATTATACCCATTTCTGCATTATAAGCTAGAACGGCGCAGGGCCATACTGCACCATCAGAATTGATGTTCACATTCAATATGCCGGCATTGCATGGTATCTCCTGTTTATTACTATCAAGGATCTTTACTGCAAGATCATAGTAAACAATCCTCATGGCAGTAGTAATCCGAGGCAGTATTTTCATATCCTTCATTTTTCCTCTAACTGATTCTTTGAATGTCTTCATCAGTTGATCGTAACTGTGACTCTCCGGGGTAATTCCTGATCCCAGGTTGAAAAATTCTTCACGTTCCTCTGCTATTTCATTGATGTATGTATCAACACCAAGTCCTCTTGCGTACTCGATTATTTCTTTGAGATGCGAAGCATTAAACTTGGATATTACTGTCCCAACTCCAACATGAAGATACTTATACTGCTCTTTGAGTTTATTAAGTCTTTCGATAGTCTCCAGAAGCTTATCGAAATTGCCAGGTACACCACGGATCTCATCATGCAAGGTTCCTACTCCATCGAAGGAGGGCTTCACAGTTAGAACAGTTCCAGGTGCTTCCTGCCTAATTGCGTTGAGAATCTCCTGTGTTATCCTTTCAATTCGCTCTGGAGCAAGAGCATTGGTTGGAATGTGCACTATTGCAGGTTTCATGAATCTGCATGCCAGTCTTACTATTTCCGGTAGATCGTCTCTAAGATACGGTTCCCCACCGGAAACATTAAAGAAATATGTCCAACCAATAGATCTGAAAAGCCTTTCAATCGTATTAAGATCAAGATCATCACCGGGACTATGCTTCCATATGTAACATGTTTTACACCTTGATTGACAGCGACGTGTGACAGAAAATGTTACATTAATCGGCTGAGGAGGAGGAGAGAGTCCTCGCATCGCAAGAGCCCCTTTGAATAAACTACCTGCAAGATGAAAAATCTGTTCTATATGATTCATTTTCGTTGTAAATCTTTTTCTCATTGCTCCATAAACAATTGCCTGAAGAGCATATAGCCCTTCAATAATTATAAGCATAACCCTCTGACCAAGCGCGATAACTGTAGCAACTTCGACTCCGCCATGTACGAATCCTGAAAGAAGAATGCCCTGAACGCCTTCCCTTATTCCTATTCCACCAGGAATGAAAACCATTATGAGTGCGATAAACCAGGACACAGGACCTGCCAGAAGACAGATTGCAATCATTGCGAATGGTGGGTCAGATTGAACTCCAAATCCCCTGAACCAGAAATACAGAGCCATGCTCCGCAAGCTCCATGAAAGTAGATTGTAACCTACGAATGCAGCCTGGTGCCTGTGAGAGATGTGAGGCAGGTCATCAATATCTACTCCCAGTCTGTGACTGAGCCTGTGAGTGAGTACCCTTTGAATTTTCGGCGCAAAGAGCATTACAACTCCGAGACCTGCTGAAATCCAGAGAGCGATTACTACAGGAATAGGTACATTTGCAAGACCAAGAAACGGGAGGCCTATCAAGGCCATAATAGTCAGTGTGACCATCATGTAGAGGTTTTCGAGAACGAAGGCTGTTATAGCCTTGACAGGACCTGTTCCGTTTGCTTTCAGGAAGGCAATCCTTCCGACAATCATCCAGAGTTTGCCGGGAACGTACTGCCCCATCTGGGTGGTGTACCAGTTACGTCTGACTTCGCCTTTGTCAATCTTTGGAATTTTCAGGGCTTCCAGGATCTTCCTCCAGGGCGCTGGCGCGAAATAGTATCCCAGTAACAGCGAGATGAAAGAAAGCCCGATCATGGGAAGGCTTGCGCTGTCCCTGGAGTTTTCCCAGAAGCTGATCAATCCGGGTTGCCACCTGGGCCAGAGTTCCAGAGCAAAATACAGAATGGCTGTTATAAGAAGGAGTACTCCACCCCAGGTGGACAGCAGGTGAAACAGTTTTTTACGATCATTGGCCATTATGCTGATTTCCGTTTCCTTCTGATTACTGAATCAAACAAAATAAGGAGAATAGCAAATATCAGTCCCGCAATTGATATCAGAAGACCTATATTGAAATCCGATGAATCGAAGCTGAAT
>CBDVBK010000142.1:0-3511 GCA_965372215.1 uncultured bacterium
TTTCGCAATCCCGGTCAGCTGATGTGAGAGAATTTATACAGTTAAGGTAGATGAGGAGAAAATGAATGTAATAGGGAACTCTCCCGGATTTGAAAAGAAACGTTCTTCTGACGATTTGGGGGGCACTGATAGTTAATATTATTTAGGTTGACTGTTTTCCATGTCGAGTGCGCTGCTGAGCTTGTCGAGAAGATCAGATAAGCGATATGGTTTTGGAAGAAAACCTGATATTCCGCTATCGCCGAACTGCTTCTCAACATCCTTCCTGCTGTAACCACTTGATATTATTACAGGTATAGCGGGATCTATATCCCTGAGTCTTGAACAGGTCTCTTTTCCATCCATGTTCGGCATTGTAAGATCAAGAACGACACAGACAATCTGTTCCCGGTTCTCCGTAAACAAATCGAGGGCTTCCTGTCCTCCAGCTGCTGTCATCACTGAAATTCCCAGTGTTTCCAGCATCTCTCTGCCGACTGAAAGAACAGTTTCGTCATCATCAACAATAAGAATAGTGCCATTGCCAATCAGTTTGCTGTCATTCCGTAATTCCTCCGGCTCTGAATCTGAGGAATCCGTACATGCCGGGAACGCTATCAGTACATTTGATCCCTTCCCGGGTTCGCTTGAGACTTTTATAGCGCCCATGTGTCCCCTGACGATTCCAATCACAGCGGCAAGGCCCAGCCCTCTGCCGAAAAATTTTGTGGTATAGAACGGATCAAACATACTGTTAATTGTTTCCTGACTCATTCCGCAACCCGTATCCGATACTTCTATGAATGCATAAGTGCCATTAAGCGTTTCCTGCGTTATGTATTCTTCGGGCATTCCGGAACCGTCAAATTCCATTACACCTGTATCAAGCCTGATAACCCCTCTTTTTTCACCTATTGCTTCGGAAGCGTTGGTGATAAGATTCATGACTATCTGACTTATCTGTGAAGTATCGGCCTTTATGGGAGGAAGCGCTTCAGCCAGGTTATAACTGAGAACTATGTTCTTTGATATTGATGTCTTGAGGAGATAAGCCATTTCTTTAACAACATCGTTAAGACTCAAAATTTCGATTATGAATTTCCCTTTGCCTGAATACGCCAGCATCTGCCTGCTGAGATCGGAAGCCCGCATCGCAGCTTTCTCGATTTGTACGATATTTGCATGCGTTGAAGAAGACGGAGAAAGATCTCTGAGGGCAAGATCAGCGTTTCCAAGAATACCAACCAGCAGATTGTTGAAGTCATGAGCTATACCACCTGCAAGAATACCAAGACTTTCCAGCTTCTGGGCATGCTGAACACTCTTCTCGAATTCAAGGCGTTCCTCCTCCGCCTTTCTACGATCCGATATATCACAAACAGTTGACTGGAGGTAATCCTCTCCGGCGATAGACACCCTGTTCAATGCTACTTCCGTATGAAAGGGAGTCCCGTTCCATCTGCTGTGAAGCCATTCGAAAAATTGAGGAGCATCTTTGATCGCTTTTAATGCTCTTCTTCTTCCTGAAACGCGCGATTTCGAACCGTCAGGCTGGAGTTCAGGAGAAAACCTGTAAGGTGATTTTCCGATAATCTGCTCACGCGTGCAACCGAACATCGTCAGGGTTACAGGATTACAGTCCACAATCCTGTAATCCTTCATTATGAATATCGCATCCCTTGCTGAACTGAAAAGATTGCGATATCGCTGCTCGCTTTCCCTCAGCGCGTTCTCCGCCTTTTTCCGTTCAAGTATTTCACGCATGAGCATATCGTGTGAAAGACATCCTGCAAGCGATACCGCGAATTTTGATACAACACTTCTAAGCTGATTGATTTCCCTCTTCTCGAAAGGCTCTTCTCTGGATACCGAGTAGAGTTTTAGAACACCTATTTCATTCAGAGGAAATATCGTAAACATTCCCCTGTCCATTCCGCTTTCGGTAACCAGTTCCTGAAAAGCGGTCTCAGAAGAGGATACGCTTACAACTTCACCGGTTCTGAGTGCTTCAAAAAGCGGACTGCTAATCGAAAGATGAGTATCCTTTACCTTGAATTCAGGGTGGGCGTATATGAGAGAAACTCCATCGGAATCCTGCATTTTTGACAGGAAAACATCTCTGATCCAGACGGATACGAATCCCAGATTCTTTCTCAGCATCAGTGCCTTGAGAAACTCGATGCAGTTTTCCCTTACTTTGATCGAAGTGCCGATTGAAAGTGACAGTTCGTAAAGAAGAGAAATCTCCTGAATAGTCTTTCCGGAATCCGTTCTGTCCTTACTCATACAGAACCATTACAACCGTTGTAAGATTCAGATATTCAAGATATCGCTCTCCCAGGGACGAAATCTCTCCCAGTGTCAGGGCCCCTTCAGGAATTTCCCTGTTATCAGCAGACCGGGCTCCACGACTGATTGCCTTGAGTTCCTCATGATATTCATTTCCAAGAAGAAGCGCTCTGGATATGCAGTCGAAGACAAGACAGTGACAAATACTTCTGCCGGAAGGTACCCGGCAATCTTCCGCAGCCATCTGTGCAGCCTCGATCAAAGATTCTTTATTCCCTCCGAGTATATCTACTACCGCATTACCCTGCACTTCCCCTCCACAGACAATGTCTCCGTCAGCAGTGAGCGCAACCGTTGCCCGCCCGATGTTCTCACAACCCTCCCTGAATAATCCAAGAGGGTATTCTTTTGCTATATCGTAGAAGTCGTTTTCAGAAAACAACCTGCCCGAATCCATCTCTACAGCCTCGCGGTATACTTCAAAAGCATTTTCCCAGTTGAATTCGCTGATAAGATTTCGATCCGTTCGCGTCGCGACAAGAGGACCCATCATTTTCTTCCAGCCATGCCGGGCACCAAGACAGCTTTCAAGCTTCACAAGAGCCACTATCGCTGCATTATTGAAAAACCCTTCTGATGAGAAAAGGCAAAGGTCCTTCTTCATGCTCAGGTAACCGGTTCCTCCTCCGAAATAGTTAACGGAATCACCCAGCTTGTTCAACATCTCAGAAAGGAATAATCCGATATTCGGAGCCATTCCGTCAACCAGAATAATGGCGGTGTATTTCGCACCTGAATCCATATTCTGAAATCCGGTGAAATCAGGGATTTTTATGGAATCCGGCTCCTCGATACATACAACAGCCGGTTTCTCTATTCCAGGCATTTTACGGATGATCGCGCCTTCGGTGAATTTCGATTCGCCATGAATTACTCCGGGAAAAATCCCGCCGAAAAAGCATATACCTTTCTCATTCAGATCACTCGTCAGACCCTCAATATCAGGAATGCCGTCTTCCCCGATAAGAATCATGACCACTTCATCGTCTTTCACATCAAGCAGCGAAACTGCTTTAACGATGCTCTCTCGATTCACTTCAGCCAGAAACATATTCTTCCTCGCTTTTCTCCTTACCATTACAATTATTCTATCCGAATTCCGATCCGGTGCCAAGCTTAAGGATTTTTCGGGAAGACACTATCCCGGGCACAGGTCATGCTCAAGCAGTCTCATTAACCTTCA
>CBDVBK010000143.1:0-3502 GCA_965372215.1 uncultured bacterium
GAGAAACTTGCCGTTTACACAGGAGGCAGGAGTTCCCGTCTTCTTCTTGAATGGCTCGCGTCTCCCGGCATGAGCAGCTGCCGGATTGTGCATTACGGAGACTGGGACCCGGTTGGCCTTGATGAGTACCTTCGGATTAAAGATGCGTGTCCGGAACTAACAAGCTTATTTGTACCGGACAATCTTGAAGAGCTGTTCCGCAGGTACAGTAACCGTGGATTGATTGAAGGGAGTATTGCGATACATGGAAGATTGCGGAGAAGTGCTGATCCTTCCGTTAAGTATGTCGTATCACTCATGGATCGCTTCAATGCCGGACTGGAGCAGGAAGTACTGCTTATCGATACCACATTATTTGATGATTGAATAACTGACACCTCTCTCCCTGTCTGCAATATACGAAACGGAATTACTATGGATTTCAATGATGATAAGCACCTGGATGTCTGCCAGAATATTGAGGTTGGATTACGAATGCAATATGACTTACATCCTGAACTTACAGACAAGAAGTGCATATTTGCTCTTAACAGCGCAATTGGTTTCATTGTAATCGAATAGAGGAATAATTATGGGAAAATCAAAAATAATATATCAGGAGAAATCCCACATTTATGCAAAATACTATCATCCTCAATCAGATGAATTCCTGGAATACGATACAACTCTCAAGATTAAAGACTCATGTAAACAACCGATAGTGATTAGAATGAAATATGCAACTTTCCCTACATCTTTTACACCAATGCCACCGGAAGAACACATTATCAGGGCTAAAGATATTGCAGAGTTAGTGTTGAAACTGAATAGATGGTTTGCTAAATATGGCTATAAAATGTATTAATGAACATTTTGTGTGCTGAGCATACAGGGTTGTTGAAGAACGTTCTGACACCATCTATCCGGCATTCCTTTCATAGTAGGATGATAATTCATGCAGTATATCTTTCGGATCAAACTGGCCGGTCATTCCGGAGTTATCTGGCCAGCACTCTTGCTTCCTCGATAATTATCCTCCCAGGAGATATAATAGATATATCTTGCAACTAAAGAGAAAAATTCACTTGACACGCAAATCTATCGAATACATATTGTTTCCAGAAGAAAGTAAACAGGAGGAACATTATGTTGTTAAGTGTATCTATCGAAAACTGGCGATCTTTCGCTGAAAGAGCAGAATTCTCTATGCTTGCAGGGAATGAACGACAGTTCAATGAGACACTCCAGAGGATTAGGTCCAGAAGGATGCGAGTGCTTCCTCTATCTGCTATCTACGGTGGTAATGCTTCGGGAAAATCGAATTTCATTAAAGCTATCGCTTTTGCCCGGAAGATGATAGTTAACGGAAACCCGCCAAACGCAAGAATTCCTGTAGAACCATTCAGACTCGATCCGGAGCATATGAAGAAGCCCATTAGAATCTCCTTTGAGATATTCACTGATGACAAGCAGTATGAATATGGTTTCTCGGCTACTGCAGAAAGGATTGTAGAGGAATGGCTGGTCGAGATTGGTTCCACAAAAGAATGGGATCTCTTCAGAAGAAGTGAGAAAGAGTTTTACATTAATGAGCAAAAAGTACCTGATGCAGAGAAGATTCTATACTTCTCAATGCTAACAAGAAAGAATCAGTTATTTCTTTTTCAGTCAATAGATCAGAATTTTACGCAATTCGAGGATATTTACAATTGGTTCAGAGATGATCTCGTATTCATGGCTCCGGATGATCGATTTGGACCAACAATGATTGGGCGATATTTCAAAAAAGAGGATCCACTTTCTGCGTTTTTAGACTCTATGCTACAGAAACTTGATACTGGAGTTCATGAATTGTGCAAAAAGAAGGTAAATCTCAAGGATTTGCACGTTCCGCAGGGGATAATTGATGATGTAAGGGAAAAACTTTCTGAGGGTGGTGCTGTCATTCTCTCAAACCTGTTTGAGGACGAACTTTTTCTGTTCACAATGAAAAAGAGTAAGCTGGAAGTGCTGAAGCTCGCTAGCAGCCATACTGACTGGAGTGGAAAGAAAGTTATTTTCGATCTCGCTGAAGAGTCTGATGGAACCCGAAGACTAATGCATCTTGGTTTTGTGTTCTGGGAACTATCAAGAAAGAAATCTCAAAAGACCATCTTTATCGATGAAATAGACAGATGTCTGCATTCCCAGCTTCTCCGCAGATTGATATACGAATATCAGGAAACCCGTACAGCGGATACCAGAACTCAGCTTATCTTTACAACGCATGATCTCCTACTGATGGATCAGCAGCTATTGCGAAGAGATGAGATGTGGTTCACCGAGAGAGACGGGAAGGGCAGAAGCTCTATATTCTCACTCTCTGATTTCAAAGATGTCAGATTCGATAAGGATGTTCGCAAGAGCTATCTCCAGGGCAGATATGGCGCGATCCCCAGAATGCTTGCTGATTGAGTACTGGCTGCTTCTCCATTTTGAGGATGGTAATAACATAAGAAGTTCAGGGAACTGCGATAGAAGATTGCTGAAGTATCTCCCAGAATACAGGAAGAATAGAGTCGAAGTAGAAAAACTTCGACCGGGTATGTACGAAGCAGTTCAAAGGGGTATGGGAAGGAATCCGGGAAGAGACTGGCCTCGAACAACAGGAACTACCGTTGCCCATCTCGTTGATGAGATTATTAACAGAGGACCAGCTCTGTTCACACTTTCTCTGGAGAACATCGACAGATTGATTTACATGGTAGAGAAACATAATATTGAAACGATAATAGACATTCATGATTCAGATGCAGGAAGGCCTTTACACCTTCTACCGGAGAGGCTTAAGGTAGTATTTGGTTCGTGCATGACTGAGTACAGGCTTTCTCCAGAGATACTGGATAGTAATAGTGGTGATTTTCAGTGGCTTGCCGAACAGCTTCAGGATGGGAATCGCTTGGCTATCATACAATCAGTAAACGCTGATAAAAGCCGATCCCTTCGTAAAATACTGACCATTCTGGAAACTCGTACGGCTGTTGTAATTACAAGTATTGAATAACATGGGAAGTGTTTAACTTATGCTATTGTACGGACAACAGCCGTACGTCTTGACGCAGCTGTCAAGCTACTTTATACTTCCTATAAGGTACGGAACTTATCCGTACAAAAAGGCGAGGAGTATAAAATGGCAACAGCTCGATTCGACATGCGATTAGATGAGAATGTCAAAGTAAAAGCGGAAAAAGCAGCTGCACTGCTTGGATTAAAGAGTCTCACTGAGTATGTCGTAAGACTCATGGATGATGATGCGTCCAGAGTAATAACTGAACATTCAAGCATCACTGTTGAGGATGATGTGTTTGATCGTTTCATGCATGCCTGTGAAGAAGCGCGAAAACCCAACAGAGCTTTACTGAATGCCCTGACCTTTACCAAAGAGCAAGATATTAAGTGACCTGGGTTAAGGAGTTCGTTGAGCTTGATAAATCGATCCATGATCGCGTTTCATTTGATTGTGGTGAACCCGAATTAAACAAGT
>CBDVBK010000144.1:0-3446 GCA_965372215.1 uncultured bacterium
ACCTGTGGTTGGATATTTAGATGACGCAGCTGTAGTTGGAGCATGCCTTCTGATGGTCGAGCAGGATCTCAAAAAGTATAGTGAATGGAAGGCTAAACAATAAGCAATAATGATTGAATCCTTTTGGATGCTGATCGGGCGGATCAATGACTATTGAGCATAAAATTAAAAAGGTGATAAAGAAGGATCTTACTCTGAAGCAAAAAGTGGAAGTCGCTTGGACTGTAGAAAGGACAGGAAAAGTTGCTACTGGTCTGAAAATTGCTGAATACTTAACAAAAAACAGATTTTAATAAAAGCGAGTTATGAGAAGTTATTATGATATTGTTCCAAGTTTTAAGAACTGAGAGTATTACTTGACATGATCATAGCATCAGACATCCACACAAAAAAAGGCGAGCAGCCATTATTCAGGGCAATTGAAAAAGACCTTATGGAGGATGAGCATAAAACTCTCATCCTTGCCGGAGATCTTACGCACCGGGCTAAAGCGGAAGAGTATGAACTTGTCTCAGATTTGCTATGCGAGTTGATGGATTCCGCTATCAAGGTTGTTCTATCAGTTGGCAACCATGATATGTCCGAATCGCTATTGATAACAAGGATACCTAAGAAGAAGGGTTACAAGAGGTATAGCCGTCTGATTGACAAGATTGCAGAACAGTCAATCGTTGTTGATAGAAGAGATGAATTCGACCTTATCTATGCAGTTGGCATTGATGTTTTCTATGCACCCCGGACTACTCATTCAAAACTGCATAAGCCTACCAGAATCAAGAAGAAGCAGTATTCATGGGTAATCGAAGTACTCAGTAATAATGGGTTCTCTGCTAAGAACGGTTACAGGTTGCATCTAGTCACTCATCAGAGCTTATGGAAACTTGATACTGATAAGCACGGGCATATGAACCAGAGAAAAAGAACCGTAAAGAATCTCCTCAAACCATTTAGTTTCTCTACAGCTATAAATGGCCATAACCATAGGTTCACAGTTTCAAAGAGGGATTTGAAGAAGATGGGTTTCTATCTTTATCATATTCAGGCTCCAACACTTTCAAACAGAACAAAAGGTGGAAAATTCGAGCCGGGTTATGTGAAGTGGAATCCAGCAGTAGCTGATTCAGCAGTGTTTGTAAGGCTTTGACAACTAGAAGAAAGATATACAATTGATCATTGTTGCTGATCTCCATCTGGATACTGAGAGCAGTTCTGCCATTCTAACGGAATTGATGGATGCGGCATTGTCTGATAATGATAAGACTATGATTATTGCCGGGGATCTGATCAAACGTTCGAGATCAGGTGAGTACAGCGATATCTTCGATTTTATAAGGAACGGTATTTCCGTCGGCATTAGATTCGTATGCACTCCTGGCAATCATGATATTGGAGGCATTTTTACCGGCAAGGGGCCGATATTCAGGAATTCAGGATGGAAAAAGTACCTGGAATTCTTACAAAGCAATGTATTTCAGCAGGATTGTGTACTTTCCAGTCGAGACTTCGATTCCATTTCAATGATTGACGATGATATATTCGTTGCAGCACGAACCACACATTCAAGACCATTTCGGTCAAAGCGCATAGATGGTGACCAGATTAAATGGATCACGGAGGAACTATCGAATTGCGAAGAAGTAAAATCTGGAAATCACCGTTTCCATTTAGTGATGCATCACAGCTATTGGAGAATGAAAGATGACAGTCATGGGTCGATCCATAGAAGAAAAAGATTAGAAAAACAGCTTCTGTTACCTTTTGGTTTCTGTACGATTATCAACGGACATAATCATCGATTCTCCGAGGGGTATTTTGAAACTCAAAACAATCGGAAAAGGATCTACCATATTCAGGCCCCAACTATGTCAAAAAGAAATAGAGGGAATCCCACAGGATATATCCAATGGACTCCTGGAAAAGAAGGTTCAGCAGTAATGGTTGAGATGAATTAATTTAATATGACTATATCCACACAAAGGTTAAGAGAAAATGGTTAATCGTTTTTGGACCGAACTGAATTCATAGAAGCTGCAAGAGTCCCATTATCGGTCATACGGTATGAATGGAATCAGTTTGTTGTTTTTAATGTTTTCAACAGGAGGTATACATAACCAACATAAATAAACAACTAGAAATGTTGCCTTATCTTGATACTCCTGAAATGGCTGAAATCAGGAAGAATGAGTTGAGTATACAAAGGAGTGTGGCTGTTGAATTAGGCAGATCTGCAATTGAAGCTGCAAATAATGTTTTTTACAAAACGGCTGCTGGGAAAATGGTCAAATGGGCATCTGAAGTTGATACCGCCAAAAGAGCAAAAAGAAGTATTGCTCCTGATAATGTGCTTACTATACATGAAGCTGAATCCCGATTTCGCACACTAGTGAAGGTAGCAAATCAAAGCACCCTTCAGGCATCACGCCGTCTTACAGAGAGAAATATGAGACCTCTTGCTTTGAATTTTGCCAACGCAATTCAGCCAGGAAGAGGCTTTCTTGAAGGTGCTCTTGCTCAGGAAGAAACACATAGTTATTACCAGAATTTATACTATATTTTATATTCATAGATATCCTTTTTCAGATTTCATTCCTCAGAATCTTCTTCCATATTCCAGAAACTAAACAATCTTTGGAATGTTTTCTGTTCCTGAATTATTCCAGTTTGATTAAGACAAATTCGCTTCAACGGCTTTTCCTACTATTGCTAATCCTTCAGAATCATTCTCACCATTTACGCTGAATAGTTTGTATTCAGTAATACTTCTCAGTGGAAGTATTCTACGGATACTGCTTTCGATTTTAGTAGCTTGTGTGATTTTTTTAGAGCCCTTTGGGTATTTGGAGCTATCCAACACTTGAATGAACAATACATCTCCAGAATAGGGAATATCAGGTAGTTTAATACTGTCATGAATGTAATGATCAGCTAGAGCAGCTTGAAGAAACTTGCCGCATATCTTTGTTGGAAGAAATCCGGATTCCTCAATCTCGAGTATTACACGAACTTCAGCATTCTTGACAATCAGAAGGTCAACACAACACATGCGGGAAATGCTTGATTTTTCGTTACCAATGAAAAGTGGTATGAGCTGTTTGCCACCGCAGGCCGGGTCGCTTATCAGTTTTACGTTCTTATTTACATATTTCTGGACTTCTGCTGCAACTGCCAAATGTAGTGGATGAGCCATATCGATCCCTTTCTGAAATACAACCAAAATAACTGAACCTGGTGAATTAACTCTGATTATCTTAATGTATAGTAGTGATTGAAGTCAATGGATATAGACTGCTTGAATGCTCCTGGAAGCGTATGAATGCGGGAAGGAGATCCATTATTCCCCACTACCAGGATGTAGGGAAGATGAGCGTGTTACGAGCCTGCTCTTAAGAATGTCAGAGGATAAGGAGTATGATAGTCGGCTTATAACCATAAGACACTTTCATTTT
>CBDVBK010000145.1:0-3353 GCA_965372215.1 uncultured bacterium
CGGTCATCTCTCCATTTAAAAGTATAACATAATAATTTTTTTCAGGCAAGAAAAACCGACAAATTGCCTCACGCAAGATGAGCATGAACTGGATTCAGCACGATGTACCGAGCCAATTCCAGCAGGTAGCTTTCCTTCTCAATAAGGATCGCCTTGAATCGACCTTGAAGGACATGTCCGACTCGTGCGTGTTAGCGATTGAACCACTGTGTGTAGACGCCGTTGAGGAGCTGTATTCCACGAGACAAGTTGGCTTCAGGCCTTTCGATGAGCAGGTGGTAATGGTTGCTCATCAGGCAGTACCCATGACAGATCCAGCCATACCTAACGACGACATCACCAAGAATCTCTAGGAATCGAGCCCAGTCCTTGTCGTCGAGAAAGATGTCTTCTCGCGCATTTCCACGGCTGGTACCGTGGTAGAGGGCTCCTTCGTATTCCAATCGCAATGGTCTTGCCATGACATCGCAAGACTCAAAGAGCATCGAAAATAAAGGTCTAACCCTCCTCTCTCTCGATGTTGCCCCTCGTCTATCTTCATAACGGAGGCACCCTGAAGTAGTAGGGTCAATTTCACGGCTCAATACCCGGCGCATGACTCGGGGAACAAGGTGGATCGCTAATCCTTCCCTGTATTGGACTTTCACCAACTGCACACCTCCGACTTTTGACTGCACTTTAGAAGCATCTGACCCCGGGCGCTGTTGCACCTGGAAGTTGAATCCGGGCTGCATAATAGCATGCTCTGTCACTAGTTACGGTGCTCCGAGCGGGTATTCTGCTCGCACAGCGGCCATTTCGTCACTGGTATCCGCGGTCGGAACGAGGATCGTTCCGTATAGAATCATCTCCTCAAGCTCGTCGATTGCGTCCCATATCCAATCCGGGATAGTCAGACGGTTACTCGCCCAATTCGAGATGATCTCATCCTTCTGTCCAGGAGTGTAGTAGCCATAGCTGACACCCCACTCAAGAACGGTAGCGAGATCATAATACCCACTTATTCCAACCCCGCCCTCTGCAAGCCCCAACTCGATGCAGCTGCCACCTTGGAATGTCTCCGCTGCCACACTCCCTAACGCTATATAAGCTGCAGCGTCCACACGCTTCATTCCGCTAGCCAAGCCATGTAAACCGTTGCCAAGGTAGTCCTGGTTCGCATCTAAACCAAAGAAATATGGAGGACCGAACGTCGTTCCTGCGTTGTCATGGAACTCGGTGACTGCTTCCAGGTCGCCAATTCCCAATGGACCGGCGACATTGTAGATACCAACCGCTCCCTGTGCGAGCATAACCTCACTCGTTGCTTTACCCACGGAGATATCACTGAATGTCCCTGTGTAAGTGTACAGCAAGCCAACATCCGGAGTGGTTCCTTTCACTTTCGAATATTTCTTCAATCCCCAGTCCATTCCGAAGCGATAACCCGCTTCGAACTCATACAGGATCGGAATCTCGATTCCGAGAACTACACCGACGTAGTCGTACCCGAACTCCGCCGCTGCCATCGCGCCGAGAGCGCCAATCAGTGCCGAAGCCTCATTCTCGCGGAAGACGATGTTCATGATGTTCGGACCCGTGATCCAATCGACATCAATGATTGCAAACTTCTGCTCCGGGAACTCTGCTGCTGCGGTTCCGAGTACATCCCCGAGCAGGAAACCAACGCAGATGATGAGATCGAACTCGCCAGTGCGGGCCAGGTTATGCAGGTTCGGCAGGTAGTCCGCCGCTGTCGTGCACTGGATCTCGACCATCTCGTATCCGAAGTCCTTCGCCGCCTGATCCGTCCCCTTGAAACCCATATCATTGAACGAGAGGTCTCCTCGTCCGCCAACGAGTACCACAGCGACCTTTCCCTTCCCCAGGCCGATCATTCCGACCAGGGAAACACCTAACACCACGATCAGTAGCAGGGTCATGAATCTCTGAAGCATCATTTTGACCCTCGCAACAGATACTCTAAATGTAGGTTTGTGGTCTTTGATCTTCATCATGGGTAGGTCCCTCCTCCTACAGGTTTGGAAACGTCGACAACACGAATTCCCACATGGTAACCACGCACTCGTTCGGCGAGATACGCGGTGGTCCCACGCATGGCAATACTGACGACATCATACGTAGCCTGTGTGCTGTTGTTCCTTAGGAGATACCCCACAACGCTTGCAACCTTCGGTGCCGTCACATCAGCGACGAACAGTCCGTAGTTCGTCCCGATCAATGCGTAGACTGTCGGGCCGATCTTGAGCACGGCGACGTCTTCCGTGATCCCGATCGATCGGTCGACGGAGGATTCTGTATTCCGGTACTTCTTTATCTTGAGCAGGAACGTGATCTGCGAAGGAGTGTCCGGATCGTACTCGTAGATGTACAGTCCCTTGTCAAGACGTATGAGCAAGACGTATGTTTTTTTGTTCTTGGTGAATACAGCGATCCCGGCATGGCCACCGGTATTGAGCACGCTTGCCTTCGTTGCCACGACCTTGGGTCGCGTATTATCCTTCAAATCCACTACAGAGAGGCCTTCGGGTGTGGACAGAAACGCATACAGTCCTTCTACCGCGATATCAAGTGCAAAGGCTCCGATGTTCGTGCGATACTTGTTCAGTAGGACAGGCGCGTTAGGGTTCGCGATATTGTAGACTTCGAAGCCCCACCGCCCGGCAACGTAGAGCGTGTTCCCCGATATGACTATGCCTTCGCTGATACCGTTGGGGAAAAGACTTACGAGTGGAGTCGGCGCTCTGTTGATCCACCAAACAGGGCTCATACTAAAGATCTGCAGCTTGCTGCCTGTGGACACGTAGCAGTACTTTGCATCAGCTTCTGTAAAATGCACGTAGTTGGGGATTCCGAAGTCCACAACGGAATCGCGCGGGATATTAAAAATGCGAGCCAAGACACCTTGATCAGCGTCGATGGTGATCAGCCTTCTCCCTAGCCCGACGTAGATATCATCTCCTCGCGGAGATACGGCCACGTGCATGTAGTCTCCACTGGGGAAGGAATACTGAGTCAGATCGTAGTACTCTACGCTTTTAGGTTGCGCCGAGCCCAAGAGTGTTGCAATAGTAACAGCAAGAAGTGCTAAACCTAGCCAAATCCCTAGCTTTTTCATCATATCACCTCCTTCTATTCGATGCGCACTGAGGTAAATCTCGCTTCTTGATTTCTTCCCTTTTGAAGTACGCCTGGACGGATATCTCTCTAAATATACCCGACGCACCGTTTTCAGAGCCTGCCTCTACCTCTTCCCCTTCTCCTCTCATCAATTCCTGTAGCTTCGATTAACTCTATCTCACCCCGCACTCGGATCCATCACCTGCCCGATGAACAAGATGATCCCGGTTTCG
>CBDVBK010000146.1:0-3291 GCA_965372215.1 uncultured bacterium
AACTTACAATCCCGCAGAATTGCAGCAGGCGTTAAATAAAATCAGCAGATTTATGCAAGCAACAAACATCAAACATCTTATTGATAAAAAACCTCGCACATATGATTCCACAAATCATGATGATACTGACAAGAATGATGACAAGAAATAAGTATGATGATCATACGCAAAAACGCCATCGTCGTTCCCGCATCATCAATGCATTCCTCCATGAGCAATCCATTACTCAGGATGTTCACGAGGATGCACTGGCATTCTACGATGCTCTGGAAACTAACGACAGCATGGTGAAGATTCTAGAAGAACCAATTCTTAAGAAGATCGCACACGAGCTAGTAGATGCTGTGAAAAAGAATGCCACAATCGATTGGACGATTAGAGAAAACGTTCAGGCGAAGCTCATAAGTGTTAAGTGGATTCTCCGTAAGTACGGCTATCTGCCAGACAATCAGGAGATGACAACAAGAACTGTCTTGGAACAGGCTGAGGTTCTGTCGGAGATGTGGGCGATTTAGTAAACGAGGAAATAGTAAGGTCTAATTTCAGTATTAAAGGAGTGGTAGGATATGAGTTCGAGTATTCGATACAATCGATTTCTCTATACTCTTATGGATATCATGTTGGTTCTTGCGGCGATTACGGCAATTGTTTCTTTGATTCTCGTGGTTTTTGCGGACTCGTCGAGTACAGATTCAACAAACAGAATGGCAATAGCAGCATTAGCTCTTGCTGCAATGTCTGGCTTGGCAACACTTAGAATGTGGATGTCTGACAAGCGAGTGAGAACTTCGGATATGTATAGAACGAGAGTGTTAATTGCATGGAATGATGCTGTGGATATACTGGATACAGCCAAACATGATAGAGTCAAATGGCTTGCTACTGCGCGAATCATCAAGCTAGCTGATAGACTTCGTATGAAGGTAACAGAGAAAGTTGATACTGATTCCCTTGCAATGGATGTAGAGACTATTCGGGAAAAGCTTTGGCATCATCTTGAGAATACAGCATCGTTCTACTTAGGTAGACCAGATATTACTAAATTGGCTGATGCCGATAAGGAGGAGAAACGAAACGGGTACTCAAGGGAGATACCTCTTTATGCAATACACGCCATCTATTCACTGATTCAGTATCCTAAGCCATACGTTGATCCGCTTGAGAAGAACAAGGAATATACTTTTGATGATTTTTCTGGATTACCGTGTGAATCAGGTGGTTTGAAAGAGTATATTGCTTATAAACTGAAAAGGAAGAGTGGAACGTAAGATATTATATGTCGAAATGAGTGAAAGTTTTTGAACCACGATCATCTGAAAATCTTAAAGCAAGGTGTAGAGACTTGGAATCAATGGAGAATAGACAATCCAAGTTTACAGCCAGATCTCAACTGTGCAGATCTATGTAAGGAACTGTATTCAATCTGGTTGAACGTCCCCAGCGATATTCAATTCCCTTGGATTGAATATGAAGACAAACACAGTGGTCCGAGTTTAACCAAAATCGACTTTTCCAACTGCAATATGTATCGAGTTAATCTCAGAGGAGCGCATCTGGGAGGAGCTAACTTCAGACATACTAACCTACATGAATCTTGCTTAACTGACGCATTTCTTGTGGGGGCAGATATGAGGAATTGCGATCTGGGAGGTGCAAACCTTGAGAAAGCAACACTTGATGCGGTTGATTTTCGAGGAGCGACATTATGCGCAAATATGGCTCAATGTCATCTAAGCCAAGCGGATATTCGAGGTGCTAATCTCAGATATGCTGATATTTCAGGATCGAGAATTCATGAAATATCGTATGATTCGAAAACCAAATTCAGGGGCATTGATGTTACCGGTATTAAGGGCTGTCCAAGCTTCAAGCAATATGCAATGGATCAGGATTACATTGAAGAGATGAGAGAAACCAAATGGAAGAAACCGGTGTATTGGTTATGGAAAGCAACATCTAATTGTGGGCGGTCATGGGGAAGGTGGGCACTTTGGTCGTGCACTCTTGCTGTTGGTTTTGGTGCATGGTTCTATTCATTAGGTGAGTCAGCATTTCACTCACTTCATTTATCATGGTCTTTCTGGACAGCATTATACTACAGCGTGATTACATTCACGACTCTAGGTTTCGGTGATATCACTCCAACGACAGGTTTGGCTGCTTTTGTAGTTGCGTTGGAGGTAATAGCTGGATACATAATGCTTGGTGGTTTGGTCGCACTAATTGCATCGAGAATGGCTCGATGAAAATAGGATTGTTTCAATGCCTTTTCTGTTTGTAAGCCAACAAGCTTGGAATATCCCTCCTGCGTTTTCTTTGCGAAGATGATGAATGAGGATTCTATGAGCAAGAAGGGATACTTTGTTAGAGAGTATTCAGTACACCTCAGCGAGCTTGGATCCCTCAACAAGTTCACAAGA
This sequence comes from uncultured bacterium, assembly GCA_965372215.1. Classification (GTDB taxonomy): domain Bacteria; phylum Fermentibacterota; class Fermentibacteria; order Fermentibacterales; family JCC-6; genus Aegiribacteria. The sequence goes on from CBDVBK010000146.1 coordinate 2,421, forward strand.
TACTGACTAATATCACATACGCAGGCTGGGTGAAGGTCGATGATGAAACAGGATATGTGCCATCGATTTTCCCTGCTCTTGTTAATCAGGAGACTTTCAATACCGTTCAGAGGATTCTCCAGGGATATAGCCCGACTGCCGTGCCGAGGATAAGATCCAATCCCGACTTTCCTCTCAGACATATTGTTAAGTGTGGTGGTTGCGGAAAACCATTAACTGCAAGCTGGTCGAAGGGAAAACTCGGGAAAAAGTATCCATACTATCGCTGTTACAGAAAAGACTGTAAGTCCACCAGTATCCGCAAAGATGACCTTGAAAACGAATTCATCGATCTCCTCGAATCTCTCGTCCCCACCCCTGACTTCCTCCGCTATTTCAAGGACATCGTGATGGATGTGTGGGCCACGAAGCAGCAGGAACTTGCAACGAGGATCTCTGATCTCCAGTCCAACCTCTCTGATTTCCGCAATCGCCGTTCCCACATCATCAATGCTTTCCTCCATGAACAGTCCATCACTCAGGATGTCTACGAGGAAGAGCTGACATCGGTAACAGCGGAGCTTTCTGACACTCAAACGGAGATCTCACGACTGCAGGATCAGAACCTTGATATCGACAAATTATTCAATGCCAGTGCGTGGGTTCTCAGGAACTCTTCGAACACCTGGGTAAACGCCGATCTGGAGGGCAAACAGAGACTACAGCAGGCACTGTTTCCAGATGGATTAGAGTACTCCATGAAAGAGGGTTATTCGAACCCCAGAATAGCAAAGGCCTTCAACGTCATAGAGGCGTCAAAGGCTTCACCATCAAAACTGGCTGGCCAGATTTCCGGGAATTGGAACCCATTCATAGAGTGGCTTCAGCGGAT
>CBDVBK010000147.1:0-3203 GCA_965372215.1 uncultured bacterium
AAAGAAAATGATAAAAAATATCAGTTCATGGAAGTATCTGAAAAAAGATTCGATATTGTTTTTAACACTACAGCGTAACTTATAAAATAAAAAAAACGTATTTTGCTAGTAGGCAAAAAATCAAAAACATGATAACCTTTTCCCTGGCACTTTCAGAGTAAGGGCGTAACTCCCTGTTTGCCTGATAAGATAGCAATATCTGTTGATCCAGGAGCGCCACAGCTACGCTCTGCTGGGAAGTGTGAAAGGAAAAAGGGCCGAATTATGTCTGTGTCAAATCATGCTACCGGTAGGCAGGAAACTGTCGTTTCCATCGACACAACGCCTATTGAATGTTCCTTGTCGGATCTCGGTGAGATCCGGCTTAAGATGGTAAGCGGCAGCTCGTCGGAGCTTTTGTGGAATATTCTGGTCAGGGAGTATCATTATCTTGGTCATCAAAGAATGTTTGGCAGACGGCTCAAATACCTTGCTTTTGTAGACAGCCGACCGATCGCAGCACTTGGCTGGAAAACTGCTTCTATTCGCCTTGAAGCTAGAGACTGTTTTATTGGTTGGTCAGACGAGCAGCGGAAGAAGTATCTAAAGCATGTGGTAAACAACAATCGCTTTCTCATCCCGCACTGGATTCGAGTTCCCAACCTTGCTTCCCATCTGCTTGCATCCGGAATAAAGGCTGTCTCGCGAGATTGGCATGAGAGATACGGCCAGAAGCCTTTCCTGTTGGAGACGATTGTGGATCCTGTTTATTTCCGCGGAACAAGTTATAAAGCTGCGAATTGGCGTTTTGTGGGTAAGACGAAAGGCTACAGCCTGGGCAGTGCCGGTTATGAATATCACGGATTGGTCAAGGAGGTTTATGTATATGTAGTAGAGCGAGATATGCGCAAAATCATTGGCTGCCAACAACGTCCTTTTCTCTGGAAGTGCCCGATATCCCAGAAGAAGGAGAAAGCAAATTCTATGATAATACAGAGGGCAGATTATGATCCGGATCTAATAGACTGGGAGGAGCTGACCCCAGAGGTGATAGAGAAAATGGCAGAAGAATTGGTTGCGTTTCATGATGAGTTTCGGGATGCTTTCTGCCGAGTTGAACAAAGCATACTGGGGCAATACTACCTGCAAGGACTACTGGGTGAGATACGCCGAAAGAATGTAGAAGCTATGGCCCTGAAGTACCTTGATGCTTCTCGTGTTAGGTCACTGCAGAAGTTTATGACCAATTATCGGTGGGATGATACGGTACTGCTGGCAAAGGCGCAGGCAATGTTATCCGAGCTCATCGCTGAAGAGAAAGGCATGATAAGCTTAGACGGGACAGACATACCGAAGAAGGGCAACGAATCCGTTGGAGTTGCCAGACAATACTGCGGCAATACGGGAAAGACAGACAAATGCCAGGCAGGTGTGTTTGTTGGATATACCAGCGCCATGGGTTATGGATTGATCGAGCGAGAGCTGTATATGCCCGAGCAATGGTTCAGTGAGGATTATGCCGAGCGTCGTGGGAAATGTCAGGTTCCTGAGGATCTTGTGTTCAAGACGAAGAACCAGATCGGTCTGGAGCTTATCAGGAAAATCTTGGATACAAAGCTATTTCCAGCTGAATGGGTAGGCTTTGACGCCAGCTTTGGGTGTGATTCTAAGTTTCGGGATGCAGTAGAATCATTAGAGCTAAAGTATCTTGGCGATATCAAGTCAAATACACTTGTATGGCTGAACAGACCCGAAGTGGGAATACCATCGTACAGCGGGAAAGGGCGTCCGCCTGAGAAAGAGCAGGTCCTTGCAGGCGAAGAGCCACCGGTTCACGTTTCTGATATTGCGAATGATCCTGAACTTGAATGGGAAACCACGATTTTGGCTGAAGGAGCACAAGGTCCGATTATTGCACAGCTGTGTTTTATGAGAGTGGTGGAATACAGAGACGGGCTTCCGGGAAAGGACTTGTGGCTCGTTATGAGAAGGGATACTGACGGCAAGCTCCGATATGCATTCAGCAATGCCCCTGTCGACATTTCTAAAGAGGAACTGAGACAGGCTCTAACCATGAGATGGCCTATTGAGCAGAGTTTTGAGGATGGGAAGAAGTATCTGGGCATGGACCACTACGAACATCGCTCGTGGCCGGGCTGGCATCGTCATATGAGCTATGTGATCCTTGCACAGCTTTTCCTACTCAGATTGCGTTTGAATTCAAAAAAAAACTCCCTTCACTGACCTTACCCCAGGCGCAACAGTTACTCATCGCTTCCTTTTCGCAATGGACACTTGATCTAACGGAAGCACGGAAGATCATTGTAAAAGCAATCAAAAACTTTGAATACCACACCCGAAGGAACCATGCTGCGTACAAGTCCCATCGAAACAGAAAATTAATGGAGTTATCGCGGATGATTGAATAACGTTCGTATTCGCTTAATACCTTTCTCACAATTTTGCTCATTACTTCAAGCACCTAAGAATAGTGTTTGAGATATCACTCAGGCGGGCGCCACACCACCCTGCTGCCCGGCTGATCCAATTATCCTGGATGCGGCAGGCCGATCGGCTCATTTGCCACTTGCATGCACTTCCTCACCGCCCACATCGGTGTTCCAGAGATGTGCCCAAACGAAAATCCAAAAAGATATTGAAATAGTAGACAGACAACTCACCCAACTACCTCGCTACTCAACTGCTCAACCGTCACTTCTCACAGTTATTCGAAAATGTTACGCTGTAGTGTTACCTTTCCCTGTTTTTGCGGGATATATCCTTTTGGTACTTTTTGAGCAATTCCCTGGTGCGGCCGTTTCTCATTATAATACCCGATATATTCAGCCAGTAATTGCTGCCTTACAAGCTGTCTTGTTGGGTTGGTGGTAACAGCATACCGGACAATTTGACGGGTCTGTAAGTGTATGATGAAGAAGATGTAAAAGCGTTTTCTCAATATCGTATCAAGCGTGAAAAAATCCATTCCATAAAGGCTTGATAAATGACTCTGTATAAACTTCGACCATGTTAATCCCTTTCTAACTCTACCTTTCTTTCTGAAGTCTTCAATGATCCTGGCAATTGTCCTTTTATCCAGCTTAATCCCTAACTTCTCTAACTCCCCCTGTATCTTTCCATTCCCCCAACAGATATTCTCATTCTTCATATTCAATACCAACTGCTTTATTTCATTAGACGTTTCAGGCCTTCCTCTTTTCTTC
>CBDVBK010000148.1:0-3150 GCA_965372215.1 uncultured bacterium
CCTGATATAATCCGTGATTTCACGGAAGCCATGTGGGCCTGGGGGCATGGCTCCCTCATCAAGCCCTCATACTTCCTTCTTGTGGGAGATCACGAAGATCCACCCTATGGAGGTGAAGGCTGGTTCCTGCCGACATTTCAATTCGATGGTGATTATCAGCCAACCACTGATGGATATGCCAACGACGAGTGGTATGTATATTTCAATCATCCGCGTGAAGTTGTCTGTGCATTCCCTGACATGATGGTCGGCAGGCTGTCCGTAAAGGGAGCCGATACTCTTCAGGTCATGATAGATAACATCATCGAGTATGAGCAGCCTACGACACCACCTGAGTCCGACAATCTCAGAAGGATCGTGCGACTCGCAGGTACAGGACATGAAGACAAACACACACACATCCAATCCTATCAAAACTGGGGTCCCACAAAGGAATGGACGGAGGCTTTCTGCGACTGGCTTGGTTATGACTACAGCACCACATACTGCGGTGATGGAAGAGACTGGACCGTGCAGGACGAAAGCATACTCAGCAGCCGAGAATGGGTTGCCTCCTGTATCAATGAGTTCTCAAACGGTGCAGGACTGCTATTCTACAGCAATCATGGTGACTTTCACATGCTCAGCGCCGGTCTGGAATGGAACTCTCGTTATCATCCGGGTCCGGGTTTCGGAGAACCTGACAGCGTTTTCAACTGTCTGACAGTTCATCATCTTACTCCAGCTCAGAACCATTATCCGCCATTTGTCCTCTTACTCTGCTGCACTGCCGGAACATTCAACCATACCCAGGCACAGCATCCTGCGGGAAACTTTCATCGTTGTTTTTGCATGGGTCAGCTCACCATACCTCCCGCGTACGATTTCACAACCGACTGTATTGCTGAAGCTGTTCTGAAGAACACCGACTGTCCCGTAGCTGGTGTATTCGCAGGATCGCTTTCTTCCTTCGTATACTGTTATGATGATTATGGTGAAGGCATTCTGGAATCAATCTATTGCTACGGTCAGAGCAGGCTCGGGGAATCCATAGCCGGAGCGAGATTAAGACACAATATAACTGGAAGAGACAATGGTCAGTTCAACCTTCTTGGAGATCCTGCTCTTGATATAGGAGACCGGTTGAGGTATCCCGATAAGTGCGATCTTGTTATTTATTCTGATGATATTATTCCCAGTAACTATCCCAGAGAGACCCGGACAGGATTCGAAGAGGATATCACCGTAACTGTCCGTAACAATGGAGGAGCTTCTTCAGTACCCTTCACATTGCGGCTGACCATAACAGGGACAGGTATCAGCGTATTTAACTTACCGTGTGCCGGTCTTCAACCTGGAGAGGAACAGGAGTATGATTTCACCTGGGATGCGTCCTGGTTCAATCCACCCGAAGAGCTAACCTTTGTGGCAGTAGCGGATCCTGCTGAGCAGTGTGATGACTGCTGGAGAGGTAACAATGCCGGAACTATCACCAAGACTCTCTATGACATCTATCCCTTTGAAGATGGATGGCCTGTTACTCCTGTCGGAACAATATGCTATCCTCCCTTGCTTGTGAACCTTGATGAGGATCTTGAGCTTGAGGTGGTAACTAAATCAGGCACACTGATGGAAGCATACGATTCGGATAATGCTCTTCTATGGCAGAGCAGGATACTCCTAAGTGGCGGGATCAGTGTTCTTGCCGCTGATCTGGATGGAGATGGAAATGTAGAGATAGTCGCCGGTGGTATTGAAGGTGTTAATGTATTCAGCAATACCGGAGATTTAATAGGACTTTTTAGTAATGGATCACAATACATTGCGGTAGCGGACATGGATTCATCTTCAGGGCTTGAGATGGTTGTTGCCAATCATGGCACACTCAATCTCTACTCCTGGGATCCGGTTCGAAAGGTATTTATAGAGATCAAATCAATGGCTTTCAGCTTTCCAAATACTCCTTTAGACAGAGCTTTGCTGTGCAGCGATCTAAACAGTGATGGATACAGTGAGAGCATTTACTGTGGCTCTTATGCCGCCGGATCTTCTCCCGGCGATGCTGATTCATCATTTCATGCACTCAGTATTTACGACTGGAATGCTGATTCAATACTCTCTAACCGAATATGGTATGAGACGTATTTTGCTTCAATCCCCTGCGCTGGGATACTCGGTGGTTCTGCTGAGATCGGTTTCCCAATGGGGAGTTATGATCCGCTATCAGCAGGTGAGGATTCAGTACCCGCACAACTGCTGGATCCTCTCAGCATTGATTCAATCCTCTGTGAGAAAGGCCTGGTGACTTCCAGTGGCGTCATATTCGGGCTGTTCGCGGATTGGGATGAGTTTGTTCCCGGTCTTGATGCTTTCATAATTCCTGCTGAGAATCAGTGTCTGGCATGGACAGATGATGGCTTGCTTATCGATAACTGGGCAATCTACTATGATACTTCATACACTTACTCAACTTCTGGAATCAGTCCTCCTGCGCTTGGTGATCTTGATAACGACGGAATTGCTGATGTACTTTCTTCTACAAGGCAGGATGATAACGGTCTGATTATCGGGATGGATTACGAAGGCAATGAACCTGAAGATATAGATTTCCCATTCACACTTCCTGAAGGAGTTGTTGTATCAAGTGGATTCTCCATAGCTGATATTGACCGTGACGGTAAGGTTGAGATTGTGTTTGGAACAGGTGACGGGCTTCTCCACTGCTGGGAACTGGGGACGTGCTCTGAAGGTTATGCTCCCTGGCCCCAGCACAGGCATGATGCCGGACGATCAGGAGTTCTTGAATGATTGTATTTCTGCTTCTGTCACTTGTTAATGTAACGGTCGGTCCCGGCTGGAGTGATCCTATCATTGTTACTGAGGAACCGAATTCAGGCTATCCCGTTCAATATATCGCTATGGATCAGGATGGAAGATTTCATATGTTCTGGGCAGACTACCAGCTTAATCCCAGAATAGGTTATAAGGTGTTCCTTCTTGATGGAACAACAGTCGTTCCCGATACAATGGTCTCCAGAGATACTGTAAGTGGGTACTTAAGCTGGCCTGTTGAACTATCTGATAGCTTGCTGACCTTCTGGCGTGAGTACAATCCGGTTTACTACTGCATTCGGAGCTTGGAGGATGGCAGTGAGATCACCCCTGCCACAC
>CBDVBK010000149.1:0-3146 GCA_965372215.1 uncultured bacterium
TACCAGGCGCTGCCAGTCCAGATGCAAAACCTGCTACATCTGGAAGCATGGTTCTGAGGATGATCTGGATATAGAGACAATTGAGAGGCTCTTCCGCTCCATTGGATGGACCTACTTCTTCAATGTGTCCGGGGGCGAACCGTTCCTCAGGGATGACCTGCCCGAAATTGTGAGACTGGCCTGCAGGTTCATGACACCAGCTATAGTTCATATCCCTACAAATGCCCTTATGCCCCAGCGCGTGGTAGAGATGACCGAAGAAATCCTTGAAGTTATCGAAAAGGAAGCTCCGGGCACTGTCCTTACGATCAAACCGTCCTTCGACGGAGTGGGTGATCTACATGATGAAATACGCGGTGTACCGGGTAATTTTGAGAAACTGCTTGAGACAATCCAGAAGCTCAAAGAATTGAGAAAACGCTATAACAATCTTCATTTGGGTGTCGGAACTGTGATATCCAAATTCAATGCGGCACATCTTGATGAGATAATCAAGTACTCAAAGAATCTGGATGTGGACACTTACATCAACGAAATCGCAGAGGAAAGGGAGGAATTCTTCAATCTGGGTTCCGGAATCACGCCCGATGGCGTGAGTTACGGTGAGATCATGGACACCTTCAAGGATTCCGTTCTTGAGAAGATGAAGGATATGAAGATCCTTCCAAGAATAACCACTGCACTGTGGGTTGTGTACTATGATCTGGTGGTAAAAATCCTTAATGAGAACAAGCAGATCATTCCGTGTTCGGCAGGCTTGATGAACGTTCACATCAACTCCGACGGGGGTATCTGGCCCTGTGCTGTTCTTGCATACAAAGCTCAGATGGGGATAGTGGGCAAGGATACAGATTTCCATGATATCTGGAATTCAAAAAGAGCCAGGAATATCAGAAAATCAATCAGGAGAGGGGAATGTGCCTGTCCACTTGCGAATCAAGCCTACTCCAATATTCTGCTTCATCCTCCAAGCCTGCTGAAGACCCTATGGATCGCACTTAGAGGAAAATGACGAACCAGCTGATCAGAACATTTTTATCAAGCGAATATTGCTGCTGTATTCAGCGGTTTCTATCTGCATTGTATAAACTCCGGCTGGAAGAACATGCCCGTTCATATCGGAAGCATCCCAGATCAGTGTACCGTCTGGGCTTGAAAGAAGGGTTTCATAAACAAGCCTGCCGTTCAGATCAAACACTCTGATAGAATACTCCCCTTCGTCACAGGAAGGCACTGAGATCGAAATGGATTCGCTGAAGGGGTTTGGATACACTGAAATGGGCTCCAGAAATCCTGATCCAGAATCAGGTCCTTCGATCCCGGTGAAACCTGTAACCAGGATATCATCCACATACCAGCCCTCACGGGTACCGGCATTATCGCTTCCGAAAATGAACCTGAGTTGTCTTGGACCCTTGATCTCCACAGGAATATCTATGTTAACCAGATGCCAGCCCTGGTTACCTGAAAACACTCCGGTTCCGGGTTCGAAAGGTCCGCTGGAGGGCTGAACGATCTCAAAAGGATAGTCTTCGAATGGTTCAACAGTGAGCCAGTTATCGAATTGACCCAGCTGAACCAGACCGCCATCCATTGCCAGGCTCTGATCCAATGCTGAATATATCTGAGCATCAATCCATATCCAGAAAGATAGACAACCATCTAATGGAATGTTAAACCACGGTGAATTCAAACTGCAAAAGAGAAGGTTGTCATAATCACCAGCACCGGTGTCACCGCACTTGAAACTATGTGTTCCACCTGTTGTATGGTTCCTCAGAGTGGTTACATGCCAGTTGTTCTGCCAGCCTCCTTCTACAAATGATGATGTCCATGAGGATGTCTCCGATTCAACATCACAGAATAGACCAACTCCCAGCGGAAGCTCGAAATTAATGGATTCGTTATATCCGCCGTCCGCAAAGATACTGATCCTGAATGGATAGGTTTCATCCTCAGGTGTTCCGGGAGAAGCGTATACCAGGAATGGATCCTGGTTCCAGCAAGTCTGTCCAGCAGGTATGGTCCCGTAGTCCTGAACAGCCTCGGATACCACCAGTCGCGTATCCAGTGACTGGAGAATCGCAAATGTGTTAACGAGTGGTTCTTCTCCGGTGTTGAGCATTTCAATGCCCAGTTCGATCTCCTCAGTGACCTGGAATGCCCAGTTACCATTACCGCTGGAACCGCCCTGATTGTCATCATCGGTAGAGAGACCACTCAGTATCAGCTCACCCGGTTCGATGATATCGGATATAGAGAACCAGTCGTACTGACCATGTGCTTCATCACCAACAGCCAGGCCGCATTCACCGGGATGAGGGCTTGGATCAATTACGGAAAGGGAGAAGTACTCTCCCGTCGATGGGATGTCTATTTCGTAAAGGATGGAGTCACCGTTGCATGAGAATGTAACATCGTACCAGACTCCCGATGGAAAATCGTGATAGATCGCTCCAAGAGCATCACCTGGTATACCGTTCACAACGGATCTTATTACCGCGATATCATGATCAGGGGATACCGTTGCATTGATGCCCGAATCAGTTTCATCGAGTCTGAGGAAAACGGACACGGTGTGAGTAGCGGTTCCACTTGCTTCCACTACACAGTTCTCCAGTACGATGCTTCCGGGAGGTGATATTGCGTACCAGCTGTTATTTGTAGAACCGTGTGCTTTTCCATCGGCAGCCCACCAGGTTCCGGATTGACCCTTAAGTGTCCAGTCGCCAATGTAGTTATCCTCAAAATCGTCAAAAAAGATGATCTCTGCACTGGCTACAACAGAAAAAGCTACTAGTGCAAACAAATAAAACCTCATAATAAACCTCCACATCATTCACTCTTGCACAAGTAAATTCTATTGTCAAGTCCCGGAGCCTTCTAAACAATCATGGATTGGTTTGTTCTCGGTTAGCAGTCCTCAGGAAAGAACCATGGAAAGGCTACCTCTGTTATCCGTTCCTGAGAACTCTGAGGATCGTTGAGGGGGAGGATGGAGGCAGGTTTCCTCCATCAAGTACGATGTCCACATCTGCGATCATGCTCTCCGGGATGTCTGATATACTAAGTGATGGGTCTTCACCCGTATGATTGGCACTGGTGGAGACCAGCGGAACACCGCAGCGTTTCAGGAGCTGTCCGCT
>CBDVBK010000150.1:0-3082 GCA_965372215.1 uncultured bacterium
CCTTGCGCGTGAGTACTTCCTTAACAACCTCTGAACCCTGTATGCAGGACATGGCGGTGATGTAATGACCGCCACCACCGGAGAGAGTATGAAGATTCTCTTCACTGCTCATACCGGCATCCGTGACAAAGATGCATCTGTTCAGCTTCCACCCCTGAAGATCTTTCTTTACACGTTCTATGGTGGATACATCGGCAGTATTACCGGGGAACACCCAGGACTTCACAGGGATACCGTCCCTGGTTACGGCAAGACCTACCACTATCTGAGGACAGTCCCCTTTGCCGTCCTTGCTGTGACCGCGTCTTTTGAGATCATCCTCATCGTCGATCTCGAAGTACACACTGGTGGTGTCATAAAAGATCAGGTCAACATCAAGGTTAAGAAGATCACCTATATGCCAGTACAGAGCATCCTCGATCTCCTCCTGGTGCCGGGCCAGAAGATCCATCGCCCTGTAGAGATGATGAAGCTGCAAATCTTTCCCCTCAGGGAAGTAAACATCCTCCGCAAGCCACTGTTCATAACAGCACAGCTTCGAAGAGGGAGCAAGGCATCTGTTCGCTACCATGGCGAAGATCGCTCTTTCGAATGGTACGGAACGATCCTCTTCCTTCACCGCATGCTCAAGAATTTTGCGTATTCCAAGCTTCTCCCATAGTTCGCTTACCGCATGGAAGGCTCCATGCTCCCAGCTGTCCTCGAACTGCCAGCCGTCCAGTTCGCCAAGCTCTTCCAGAGACAACCTTCTCCGTATGCTGGCAGCAAGTTGCTTGAGTCTATTGCTGTTCTCTTCGTTCACCCGGCCAAGGCTGCAGACAACCCTGGTCTGGGACATCTGCTTCTCACGGTTCCAGTAATTCTCGACCATCTGGAAGTAGGAGACCTTCGATCCATCTTTGTTCATTCGGGATGTTGTTCTTATATGCATAGTATCTAGATAATAGTAAGCATCATATTAGATGTCAAGTAGTAAATAGTACTACTGTGTATCTATGAGTTTTGAACTGTGTGGCTATGTCTTGAAGGTGCTTTTCAAATATATCAACAACTTACGGAATTGGAGATGAGGTGTGTGGTACTTCTCGTGTCAAACACAGGTGTTAACATTTCCCTGTAAACAGTTGGCGGCAAGCCCCCGAGAGAGCTATGTGGCCGCCACTCAGTGTAACTTCTCATCCAATTCTCTGTAATTTCTCGAACACGATCCAGACTATCGAACAAATAAGCGTTCAATACCTCCTCACGATAAGTGCGATTGAATCTTTCTATGTAAGCGTTCTGGTTGGGTTTTCCGGGTTCGATGTGTCTCAGTTCAACTCCATTCTCTTCACACCACTGGGCAAGCTGTCAAGCGTCAATTTGTTTTTCCTGTCGTATTGCCTCACTGAATAATGTTACCGAGCGATAGTTGTCGTCACCTCTTCAGTGTTCATCTCTTCATAAGTATATAGCTTTAGTAAATTGCGTGCCATTCTGCTTCGCCAAGCTTTAATTCTACGCTGCAGCGTCCTTAGTTGACAGTCCCTGAATTCACCAGGATACTTTTCCTGAAGCCGCAGGAATAATTCTTTTGCGGTCCTATCAGGTTCGGATTCAAGCCATTTCAATATTAGTGGGAATACTAACTCAAATGGATCTTCTCTAGTGCGCCATGTATGAGGTTTCTGAGCTTTCTTCCGGTGGGTTGGACGAACCTCTCCTAGTTTCCACAGCTCAGGAAGTTGTTTTACAAATTCTTCCATCGATTGCCTGTTACTAGTTTCGGAATCTGCATCTCTGTTATGCAATTCCGATAAACTGGTCTGAGCTTCCCGCATTCTTTTAAGCAGTAAGACTGGATCAAGGCTCTTGAGCTGTTCTTTCAGATTCTCTTTTACTTTCATATCCACTCTGGGATCTGATAGAAGGCGTTCGCATGGTGTAGATGGAGTGTCATATATCTTCCTGACTTTAGCCCCTTCACGGATCTTCTCCTGAAGTTTGAAAGATGTCTGGAAGAAGTTTGTGAACAGTCTGGCTGCATTGAAAAGTCTGCATAAAATGCGTCCGGCTTCAATACCCTCGTATCTATCGTAGCCTGCAACCTTTCTTATGATTGCGCCATTCTTCTGTTCAATCCAGGCCTGATCGTTCTTCCGCCTTGGCCGTGATCTTGTGAATATGATGTTGTTTGCAGCACAGTAATTGATCAAAGTCTCATTGATAAAAGCACTGTCATTGTCTGTATTTAGTCCAAGCATTGGTAAGGGTAACTGTTCCCGAAAAACATCGAGTGCTTCTGTTACAAGACTCTGTTCCCGTGCCAGCAGTGGAATAAAATCCGTCCACCCACTGGCAACATCTGTAATTGTTAAGGTATGGATTGGATGACCCGCCAAAGATCCTCCGGCATGTACAACAAAATCACCTTCAAAATATCCAGGTTCAGGATTATCCCAGTCTGAAAAAGTTTTCACAGGAATTTGCTTCTTCAGCCCGGTTAATCTCCTTCGCTTCTGTTGTGCTCCTGCTGCTGTGCGAACAGGAGAGAGAATACGGTCAATAGTAGCATGCGAGACAGATAGAAGACGTGCTCTGAGTTCTTCGTCGAGAGCAATATGTCCGTGTCTCTCAAGTGCTTCTATTAAGGTTGGAATAATTGGCTTAAGACGTTTGCTACAGATACGATCTGAAGCTTCCCAGATAACTATCAAAGCCTCTTTTACAGCTTCATCGTAAATTCGCCGACTCTTTAGAACTAATTCTGGTTTCCTTTCCGTTGAAAGAAGTCGGATTGCATGTTTTCGGTGGTAACCACTTACTTTTACAAATTCATCCAGTATGTGTCCTTTTTCTTTCAGAGTTCCTTTTCGATAGCGTTTTCCAAGAACATCAATCAATTCATTCCGCAACGTCATACTTATCCGTTTCCCCATCCCGCACCCGTTTCATTTAAACGGGTAACATTTTGATGAGGCAACCACTTGTCACGGGTAACAAAAACGGTGAGTCAATGCGGTCGGGAATATTAATTTTCGCTCTTCAGCAAGCACCTGGCTGATGAATTCAGGGCCATTATCACATCTAATTGCATCAGGTA
>CBDVBK010000151.1:0-2922 GCA_965372215.1 uncultured bacterium
TCTTGACCGGGATATTTCTCCCGTTGTCTATTCAGAAGAAGAATTCTCCATGCAAGTATCTCAAGGAAATCAATTCATTAGGAATGTATTGAACAATCCATTAATACTGTTGATCGGAGGAGAGGATGACCTTAGAACAATGGGTTCAGAACAATCTGGATGATCTGAAGTCAGAATCTCCAATTGCTTTAAAACACACAAACATTCCATCACAAGAGGGTTTGAGTGCTGCCCGAGTTTGGACTTAGTGCAGCACTTTTCAAACATTGCTAATATCCTTGAACCCCTTGATCCACAATAGAATCTGGTTCAAACGAAGCTTGGTCTGGGCTACCAAAATTTTGCCGTAGGCGATGCAGCCTGCGGCAATTTTTGGTTTAATCCACCGATGGGGCACTTTCCAATATCAGGCACATAAGGCTCACAAATACTTCTTACATCAGAACAGACATTCAGAGGCAAAGCTCTCAATTGCTACCAAAACTCATATTGACATGCTTACCCCACCCCCTATTATTTTGTGTCAAGTATTTTATTATGCTCTATTGTAGTTCTGAAAACGGTACATATTTAACTGCGGGGATTGATATGCACTGATTGCTGATGGTATCAAAGCTTACAAATGTTCAAGCTGAATATCATATGAAATAAGGAGGGGAATCTTGTTTCAACTTACATTCCGCACTTGTTGAGAAGCAAATTTAATAATTTCACTCACCAGATTTGAACATATCAGGCGTACGCTGACGAGTCCATACCAAGGAGCTTGAGAAGTTGCATCTGGAGCGGGGAAAGACTGATCGGAAACGTTACAGTTTCACCTCCTCGTTCAAATTCATACCAGCATACATCACTGAACATTTCAAGGATGCGAGCAGTGGTTGGTGTCCCTGTTGGCCTCCCTTCCGGAAGGATTGGAAGCGATTCAATTCCTTCAAGCATCATTTCCTGCCGGACTGTTCGCTCGATGAGAGCATCGAGAGTCATTGCAAGGAACGTCGCATGAATTAAACCTGCTGCACGCAGTGGCTTCTTGATGTAAACTGGAGCCACTTCCAGTTCATTCTTCAGAAGAGCGTGCCGTTTTTCTACATAGGGCTGGTACTTGTAAATCAGCAGGACATCCTTCTTTGAAGTATTCCGCTTAAGGTTCGTAACCAGGGGGAACACTCCATCTGTACGGGCCTCATTATGCAGAGCATCTTTGTTCCGTTTTACCTCAAGACGATATGTCCTTGATCGAACTTCCCTGACAGGATCATCTTTCCCGGGACGACCAGGACGAAGGTATCTGCTCTTAACGATGATCCGATAAGCAATCTTGACCTTCAGGAAGTGCTGACAGCAGCGTTGCCGGAGGATCTTATCGATATTCATCTTGATGGCTGAGCGCTGCTTCAGCTTCCCCCGGTTGAGCCGGGCATTGAGATCATACAACCCGGCCTCGGCCTTCTGAATTGTCGATTCTCTCACCTTATCATCAAACTCCATTTTCTGCGAACTGCGGCACCAGATAATGCGATAACCCTCTACAGTCTGTCCGGGGCCATCAGCTGTTGTGTAGTAAATATCTTCCGGAGTGCTCCCGCGCCTGTTCTGCTCGTTTACAAGCATCTTGCGCCAGCGAACCCGGCCCCCTTCCCGCAAATACTTCCGGAAGTCCCTGTCTTCAGAACGGGTGCGGGGAAGCAGTGTGACGAACCTGCCTCCATAATCATCTATATGCTGAAGATTCTTACGGGTACACAGCTTGCTGTCAGCCACGTAGATGAAGTCATCCTGTCCAAGTATACTGCGAAGTTGATCCACATTGCTCCTGTGAATGGTGTCATCTGTTCGATTACCGCTGTAAACCTCGTGAGAGATAGGTACGGCTCCGTCTGCAACAATGTTGAGGCCGAAGACAAGCTGCCTGAGATCAGGACGATGATCCTTGTTTATTCCGAAAGTGATGCGTGGTTCTCGGTTGGAGTTCCTGTACCGTCCATGGAAGGTGACCGTGGTGGTGTCGTGGTGAATCCGCCGGGTGTCAAGCTCGAACTGTTTGATAATGTGCAAGGCAATTCTGAAAAAGAGACTTCGTGCCCGCATGGTTACAAGGGCATCCAGGCTACGAGCGATCCTGTCATCATTGATCGCTTTTATATCAGTTGCGGAGAGACCAAGAGCAGCAGGCTCTACGGGAGCCGCCCACTCTGCTATCCGATACAGAGGGCCAGGCGACAGGATGATGTTCTGTATCAGGATGGATAAGCTCTGGGCGTGGTCAAGCAATCTCTCGCGCGGCCCGGCAAGGCATGAGCGTACGATACGAAAGAAGTCCATCCTGTTCATGAAGTGCAGGAGGATGGGATGAGCCCCTACAAGGTGGATTCGATGAACAGCGGGTCCTTCCTGAGTGTTCACTGATCGGGTTCCACCATTACGTCTTGTATACATAATGTAGATATAGTATACTAGACACATGGAAATGTCAATAGAAGATCTGCAAGACTCTTTACGCAAGCTCCAGCAGGAGAGGCACCACCTGCTTCGTTGCCTTACTCGGGAACATGAACTCGCGATCGGAACCGTATCCATGATCAGAAGGAAGTGTGGCAATCCGCACTGCCATTGTGCAAAGGGACCAGGTCATCCTCAGGTACTGTTCCTGTTCAAGGACACAAAAACCGGCCATCGCCGATGCAAATATGTACGCAAGGATGACGAGACTCGGATGCTTCGGGCTGGAGAACATTACAGGGAATTCAAGGAGGCTTTGAAACGGCTTCGCGCCATAGATAAACAGGAAAAGCAGATTCTAATGGCGCTTGCAGAGAAAAGAGCTATTCACTATGAATAGACTAATCGACTGATACAACAATATTTAGTTAAAGTAATAATTCCTCAATATACCCATGCGCAAGTGCGGAATGTAAGTTT
>CBDVBK010000152.1:0-2562 GCA_965372215.1 uncultured bacterium
TGACTCTCCGCATGATAGAATTAAGATAAAGAGTACTGACGCTATTGTAACAGCTCACATTCCCCACCCCTATGACGCTTTCAGCGATAATATTCTATGGGTTTCTTACTAGTTGTATACCATGTACATACTGGAATGGCCCGTCATGATGTTTTGTCAGCCTTCATATGTGACCTTCCCCTGCTCTTCCGTTTGATCTTGCTGAGTTCTATTTCAAGACCTATCCATTCTGAGATGAGTTCTCTGAATCTCTTGTGATTTTTCAGTTCCTCTTGTACAGCAGATACATCACTCTTACGGATATACTCGGTATGACCCTTACCTGCGTGATTGTAACTGAGGTGCCAGTACTCTCCACCACGGGCTCGCCTCTGCATTGACAGTGATCCCGGGTGAATGTGTCCCAGTGAGACGATCTCCTTTTTGATCCTGTCGATCTTTTCCTGAACTGCCTGTTGACGTGTTTTCATGTGTTGTATCATATTATAGATACAATATGATCGTCAAGTCCATACAGAGAGGAAGGATTATGAATAAAGAACTCCGATCAATGCTCGGGAAGATGAGCATCCGCAGGGTTGATCATCTTCCCCTGGCAGCACAGTTCTGCAGAAGGATAGGATTGATCAGTACCGTTAACAGAGCGGTTCCCAGCGAGATGGAGGTTGATATAGGAACAGTTGTTCAGGCAATGGTTCTGGATACTCTCTCCGGACGGAGCCCGATCTATAAACTGGAGGAGTTCATCGAATCGCATGATACTACTTCGCTGCTTGGCCGGGAGATTCCTGCTGTTTCATTCAATGACACTACTGTGGGGAGAGCCATGGATGCCCTCTTCAATGCCGGCAGTAAGAAGATATTCTCCCAGATCGCGGTGAAGGCTGCTTCAGCATTTCCCGAAGACATGGATATGCAGCATGTGCACTTCGACACAACCTCTGTAAATGTATGGGGTGAGTATGACGTGTACAGCGACGATGATCCTGAAGACCGGCTTGTCGTGACAAGAGGTTACAGCAAAGACAAACGTCCAGACCTGAAGCAGTTCCTGATCAGTATGCTGTGCGTAAGGCGCAACATTCCCGTACTGGGCAGCTGTGCCAGTGGTAACGCATCCGACAAGAAGCTCAACAATGAAGTATTGAGCCGCCTGAGCGAGTACCTGGCCGCTCACGGACTTGCTCAGGGAGCTTTCGTATACGTGGCCGATTCAGCGTTGGTCAACGAGAGCAATCTGGAACTGCTGTTTGACATTTTATTCATAACAAGGTTGCCATTCACCTACTCCGAGACAGAACGAGTTGTCGGAGATGCAGTGAGTAAAGGAGTCTGGATTGATGTTCCTAAGAAGGAAGTACCCAGGGGAGCCCGTGTTCCTGCGAGTTACCAGGTATGCGACAGCACAGTTACTCTTTACGGTAAGGAATACAGAGCCATAGTTGTTCATTCGGACGCTCATGATAAACGCAGACTGAAGCGCCTTGATCGAAGGCTTGGGGAATCACTCATGGATGCCGGTGACAGGCTCAAGAAGGTTTGCGACGTAGAGTATTTCTGCCGGGAGGATGCAGAGGCAGCAGCGAAGCGGCTCAGTACTAAGCCCACAAGATATCATTCGTACAAGCTGGAAGTAAACAAGCAAATTACCTATGTCCGTGGAAGACCCACGAAGAACGGAGAGCGCAAAGTATCGTCAGTTAAGTACATTGCAAATGGTGTAATAGAAGAACGTACCGAAGAGATCGACAGGGCCAGGCGTGAAGCCGGATGCTTCGTTCTGCTTACCAACACTCCGTTAAGCGGTGACATGGCTCATTCTCCCGCCGATGTTCTGGCGGCATACAAAGAGCAGCATGGAATAGAACGCAACTTCGGATTCCTGAAGGATCCACTGATTGTAAACGATCTGTTCCTCAAGAAGCCGGAACGAATCGAGGTTCTCGGGCTTATCCTGTTGATCTCACTGCTGATCTGGAATCTGATGGAGCACGTTGTGCGGGGATACCTCAGACAAACTGGATCAACAGTCATAGGATTGGACAAAAGAGTTACTGATCGACCTACTTCCTATGCTATGTCATGTATGTTCAGCGGATTACAGATAGTAGAATGTGAAGGAGCCAGACAGTTCACGAGACCGCTTACAACTGCTCAGAAGGAGTATCTTGAAGCACTGGATCTTAACGAAGAACAGCTTGTAATGTATGAAGGTGAGAGGAATGACAGCAGATACGGTTAGTAGTATTCAGCGGATAGTTTTTGAAACACTTCGAAAATGGTTTACTGTGGGGATCCATACACTCTCAGCAGGGCAGAATACATTCCGGAATGAGAATGATAGTTGAATGAAGACAATTGGGTGCGAAAAACGGAAGAAGAAGATAATTCCTGCAAATCATTCTTCAGGGGTGGGGAATGTGAGTAACAGCTGGAATTCTGTCCATATTTTTTCTCCGTCCCTATACGTTCAACAACGGCAAAAGAACATCATATTCCCGCTTCAATCAGGACCTGCCAAGGAGATCGATGCTTTTCCATTTTCCTGATCGGAAGCGGAAG
>CBDVBK010000153.1:0-2500 GCA_965372215.1 uncultured bacterium
CGGTCCAGAAAGTTGATATCGTGAGGCTTGGCCTCGGTAATATCGATGACTGTGGGGATGGAGCTTGGTAACTCCATAACAGTATGAAGCTTGATACCTCCTCTTGTCTCTCTGAACTCAGCCCAGGGGAAAAGAGAGAGCGAGAGGGAGATCGTGGTTGAATCAAGCGCATAAACAGGCTCTCTGATCTCCTCACTGAACTTCTCACCGGCGTAGAGCTTTATGGCAATGTCGATTAGTACCTGAGCAAATTCGGCATAGATACGCCAGTCACGATTCATGTTGGCGTTGGAGAGGTTATTGAGTGATACCCCACCCTGGATACCCATGTGATAAAGCTTGTTCTGATGCGCATTGAGACAGGCCACAATATCCCTGAGACCGTTCCGATAGGTGAGCTGTCCGAAGGCCATGCAGAAGAATTGACTTCTGCAGGTGAAGTGCCGCACTCTGTAATTGCCTGAGTACTTATTTACGCAATGATCAAAAGCTCTCCGGGGCAGGTAATCCATTAATTGAGAAAAGATTAAACGTCCTGAGTGCATGTATCCTCCATCCGTGGTATAGTAGATAATATGGAGAAAGTGCGTTCAAATCGTGTACAGTTGAAATGCTTCCTATATTGAAGATATTAGATAAGTTACTGGAATGATAGATTGCGTCAATGGGACACTAGTGATTTAAATAATCTAAGATGTTGTATATATGCCGAACTTAGATGTTGAAAAATTTACTTAAACGAGAAATTCTTGGAAAGGCTATGGGAATTGATTTAAGAAGCGTCAGGATCAGATGTACTGATGGTAAGTAAGAATAGAACCGAAGAAGACAAAAACAATAAAACCCTGTATTTGCTATTCCGCTCTCTCCATTATCTGAAACCATACTGGAAACTGCAGCTCGGTTGTATGTTTGTCGCTATCTTGCTGGCTGGTGTTTCTCTGGTAAATCCATGGATAAATAAGCTGCTGATAGATGATGTCCTGATAGCTGGGGATATCAACGGACTGAAACTGATATGTCTTTTCTTCCTGGGTGCATATTTAATTCAATCGTTACTCAGTATCCTGCAAGCGTATTTTTACGCAAGGGTTGGAGGAAGCGCAGTTCTTGATCTGCGGCAGGACCTATTCAATCATCTTCAATCCCTTTCGATATCCTACTATCAGAAGAAGAAAATCGGAGGGATCATAGCTCTATTTACCAGTGATATATCCACTATGAGGGGATTGTATACAAGTACCCTCGTGCAACTGCTTACTGATGCAATACGGTTTGTAGTTCTTGTGGTGGTCATGTATTTAATACACCCGTCACTTACTTTAATAGCTTTGCTCAGCCTTCCGTTTTACGGTTTCTTCATGAAGATCGTGGGGAAACCAATTCGGCGTGCATCCAGCAAAGTCCAGGAAAATAGAGGAGAAGCCACAGCTGAGCTGCAGGAGAAACTATCCGGCATCAGGGAGATAAAGGCATTTGTTCGGGAGAAGGCTCAAAGTCTGTCAATGTTGGAATCATTCAGGAATCTCTTTAAATCTAGAGTTAAGCTCTCCGTGATTCGTTCACTTGCGTCAATCTCGGGATTGGTCAGTGCAGTTGGTCTGATTCTAGTCATCTGGTTTGGTGGCAAGGATGTCATTAATGGTACATTGCAGATGGGTGTATTCATAGCTTTCCTGGGATATATGGGAAGGCTATTTGGACCGGTGAGCACATTCCTGTCCATCAATACTAGTATCCATGCTGCTATGGGGGCTGCAGACAGGGTTTTCAACGTATTGGACACTAATCCTGATCTAAGAATTGCAGCTAATCCTAAAAAACTCGATCATCTGAAGAAACAGATCGAATTCAGAAATGTGAGCTTTTCCTACACAGGGAATGATGAAGAAGTTATTAATAACTTCTCACTGAAAATCTCCCCTGGGGAATTCGTTGCTCTTGTAGGTTCAAGCGGTTCAGGAAAGACAACGCTTGCTATGCTTCTTTTGCGTTATTACGATCCAAATAGCGGCTCTATCTTGTTTGATGGTTATAACCTTAGAGAACTTGACCTAGATTGGTTCAGAGGAAGAGTTGGCATTGTATTCCAGGATCCATTTCTTTTCAACTTATCTTTAAAGGAGAATATCATCTTTGGTCATCCAGACGCAACCGAAAAAGATATTGAGAATGCTGCTGAAGCAGATTATGCTCTAGATTTCATCCAAAAGCTTCCGGATGGCTTTGAAACAATTATCGGTGAGAGAGGTGTTTCTTTGTCTGGAGGTCAACAACAGAGATTGGCGATTGCGAGAGCGATGATAAAAGAACCGGATCTTGTGATTCTTGATGAAGCAACATCAGCTCTCGATACAGAATCAGAAATCCTTGTTCAGAAAGCAATGGAACATCTGCTCGAAGGACGAACAAGCATTATCATCGCCCACCGAATCACTACTGTAAGAAACGCGGATATGATAGTCGTGTTGGAAGATGGAAGTCTTTCAGAAAAGGGTAC
>CBDVBK010000154.1:0-2484 GCA_965372215.1 uncultured bacterium
AACAGCGCCGCGTTGAGCGTGAGTTAGCAGAAGAAAGAGCTCAACTTGATAAAGAACGAGCTCATATTGAGAATGCTTTACTAGCACTACGTGAAGCAGGAGAGCACGATCTAGACCTAGAGGCGCGCCTGGAAGCAATTGATGAAGCTATTGCGATGAATGACTATCGCTTAGCGAACATTCGTGCTGGCTATGTCTATGTTATCTCAAATCGAGGTGCTTTCGGTCCAAATGTAGTGAAGATTGGATTGACACGTCGACTTGAGCCTTTGCAGAGAATAACTGAGCTAAGTGGTGCATCAGTTCCATTCAAGTTCGATGTGCATGCCTTGTATTTCTCTGAAGACGCTGTTTCGCTTGAGAATGAGTTACACGAACACTTTACCGATAGAGCTCTCAATCGTGCTAACACTCGTAAGGAGTTCTTCTTTGCATCACCTTCTGAAGTTAGAGAAGTGCTTATAAAGAAAGTAGGTAACTTGCTTGAGTTTACAGAGTCAGCAGCTGCGACTGAGTACCTGCAGTCAATTAAGTACTGGCCAAATGGAATTTCTAAACTTAGTGACTCTATTAACACCGGAGACTAGCTACTCGAGGAAAGGGAGTTGCATCGCGGAATTCAGACGTTGATGAATTAGCGTCAACCACAGCATGAACCAGACGCCTGTCAGGAATTTCGATTAATGGGTAACGGCGCTGGTTACGCTGATTGTTATCTGAATAGGAGCAAAATGAGAATAATCCCGGAATATGAACCTGTCGGAAAGCTATATCTCAGCTTTATCCAGAATTTCTTTTATACCAGGTTCAACTACGGTAGAACTATATGTGAGATAGCAAAGGCAGTGGCTGATCGAGTTACCGTAGAAGTGTTTGTTTCTGAAGATGACACTGAATTCTTCCTTGACTTACTTGAACAAAACGGTATCAAACCGGATCAAGTTGAGTTGAATCATGAATCTTCAGAACGGAGCATAATCCAAGATTACTTCCCGATCTTTGCGGAAGATGAAGAGGGCAATGGGCTTGGTATTCTCTTCCGCAATGAAAGACTGGAGAATTCGGATCATCTTCGCTGTTTTTCAGCTCGAGTTCTCAATTCTCTTGGAATCCCTAGTCTTATAATGAATGAGAGTTTCGGTACCGCAGTTATCTCCGTCAACGAGGATCTCTGTCTGATTGCAGAAGATATGGCAAATGGAGATTCCGGGTTTCGAAGACTCCAATTCCTGAAGAAGAATTTTCCTGCTCAGGTCTTCGTTCCCGTACCCACTCTGGAAGGGGATTCAACCAGAGATTTGGATATGTATCTTTGGCCAATTAAACCCCGGACTTGGCTGGTCTCTCAATATCCAGTGAATTCACCTCAGGAGCTCTCTGTACAGCCTGCAATCCAACGGATCGAAGAACATGGCCATGAGGTGATTCGGATTCCAGGATTGGACAAGATTGAATATGATGATGTCAGAACCATGCCGAATTATGCAAATGGGGTATTGATCAATGACTGTGCTCTGTATCCTTCATACTGCAAACCAGAAGATGAAATCGTTGGTGAGATACTAAAGGCAAATGGTCTTTATGCAATCCCGATAGATTGCAGAGATATCATTCTGTCGAATAGCGGATTACATTGTATATCAAAGACAGTACCAAAGCGAATACTGGCAGATAACCACTGTATGAACCAGACACAAGGGCTAAGCGACAGGCTAAAGTGATTCCTGTGCCGGTTATACAGAACGTTCTGCGAAATATATCAACCTTGACAACTATACGCCAATGGCGTATATATGACTCATGAAGTTTATAGAAACATCAATATTTACAAAGCAAGTTCAAAAACTACTACCTGATGAAAATTACCGGATGCTACAATCAGCCTTAATGTTCAAACCTGATGCCGGTCCAGTTATTAGTGGTAGCGGTGGCTTGCGCAAAATTAGATGGAGATTGCCTGGTTCAGGAAAAAGAGGATCACTACGTTTGATTTATTACTGGGATCCTCCAGAAAACATCTACATGATCTTCATGTATAAAAAAACTGACCAGAAAGACCTAACACCTCTGCAAATAAAGGCACTCAAGAAATTGATCAAGGAGAATATGTCATGAAAAATGAAGATTTTGATATGTTGGTTGCAAGCATCAAAGAAGCTGGAGAAATCAAGGCTAATCGGAGAAACCCAAGTCGTGTTTTTGAAATGAAAGCCCCTGAAATCAGAAATATTCGAGCATTACTTCATGTTTCACAAAGGGAATTTGCGTTAATGATTGGCGTAAGTGTACGGACTCTGCAAAATTGGGAACAGGGCAGACGAAAGCCAGAAGGACCGGCAAAAGCATTGTTGCGTGTTGCATCAAAAAATCCAAAAGCTGTGCTTGATGCGCTTCATGCAAAATAATAAGCGCAGAACAAACAAATTCAGTAGGCCTGCTTAGCCATGGTATTGGCTGAATCATAGTAGCAGGCTACTGATTTGA
>CBDVBK010000155.1:0-2366 GCA_965372215.1 uncultured bacterium
TTGTTGAACTAAGCGCTGCGTCGCAGCGCAGATCCCGCATCATATAAATTCCTTATACAAAGCATACTTCCTGTAAGGAACGTAATCAAGCGTTCCTGCAACCAGGGAGGATGCTATGTCGCCACTGAGACTCAGATTGATCGAGGATCTACAGCTCGCCGGTATGTGTGAGAGAACCCAGGAAGCATATGTCCGGGCGGTTCGACAGCTGGCGGAATACTGCGATAAGTCACCTGATCAGATCAATGAGGAAGAGATACGCTCGTACTTTCTCTACGTGAAGAACGAGAAGAAGTGGTCGCGTCCAACCTGTACGATTGCGATCTGCGGCATCAAGTTCTTCTGGGAACAGACGCTGAAGCGGGACTGGTCAATCATCGGTCTGGTGCGCCCTGCTCGGGAGAAGAAGCTGCCGGTGATTCTCACTCGCGGGGAAGTCATTACCATCATGCGGAATATCAAACATTTTCGGTATCGCGTATGCCTTGAGACGATCTATTCTCTGGGTTTACGTATACAGGAGGGTACCAGATTACAGATTTGCGATATAGACAGCGCACGAATGGTCGTTCATGTGCGGAATGGTAAAGGCGGTAAGGATCGTTATATACCACTGCCCATTCGTACTCTTCAGTTACTTCGCAAGTTCTGGCCGATGCACCGGAATGAAGAATGGTTATTTCCCAGGATCGGACGTGGACGCTCCAGTAAATACGATATTTCAAACCCTATCAATGAACCGTTTTCACGAGTAGTCATACAGTCTGCTTTCAAAGAGGCTCTGATTGCCAGCGGTATCCGTAAATTGGCTCATGTTCATACTTTACGCCACAGCTATGCAACTCACTTACTTGAGGCCGGTGTCAATCTGCGGCAGATCCAGACAAATTTGGGGCACAACAGCCCCGCAACAACCTCGGTCTACACACACCTGACAGGTGTGGCCCGTGACAAAGCCAGGCAATATCTGGACGATATCATGAATGAACTTCCCTGATCTGACGAACCATGATCGAGATGGCGGATATCTTCCGCCAATACAGGGGTGAATATCTCAGAAAGTTCGGTGATAAGGTTCTGCCGAGCCACAGGAGAGCAATAGATGATATCATCTCCTGCCGTACTCCCGCGCTCGGTGGTAATCTCTACAGCTGCCCCTCCTGCGGGAAGAAGCAGTACAGCTACCATTCATGCGGTAACCGGCACTGTCCGAAGTGCGGTAACGACGATGCGACACGGTGGGTGGAAAAACAGTCAGCCCGTATTCCCGAAGTCCAGTGCTTCCTGATAACCTTCACATTACCGCATGAACTGAACAAACTCGTCAGGAGTAATCAGAAGGATTGTTACGGGCTGTTGTTCCGAGCTTCATCAAGCTCTCTCAAGATGCTCGCGGCTGATCCCCGCCACCTCGGAGCACAGCCCGGTATGCTGGGCGTTCTGCATACATGGGGTCGTGATCTTCCATATCATCCGCATGTCCATTACCTGGTTCCCGGTGGCGGTATCAATGAGAGCGGAAAATGGGTTAGAACTCCGTATGAAGACTTCTTCCTGCCTGTCAGGGCACTCTCACCCATCTACCGTGGTAAATTCCGCGATGGAATGAAGGCTCTCGGGCTTTATGACTCTGTTCCGGCAGGAGTCTGGAAAAAGGACTGGGTTGTACACTGTGAACCTGTGGGAAAGGGACCTGAAGTAATCCGATACCTGTCGCGATATATCTATCGTGTGGCGATCACGAACAACCGGATCATCTCTCTCAGGAATGACAAAGTAACATTCCGGTATCAACCGGTGTGTACAAAAGACTGGAAGTATATGACACTTCCGGTTCTTGTCTTCATGGCACGCTTCCTGCAGCATGTTTTACCAAAGGGCTTCTGTAAGGTACGTTACTATGGATATCTCCATCAACGATGCACGGATAAACTGAACGCTCTTCGCAAACAACTGGGGTTACCACCTGTTCCGCTTCCTGTTGAGAAACCGCTCATACTTTACTGCTCCCATTGTGGTACAGCACTCGTACATCTTCTTGCGCTGCAACGGATGAGGGCACCACCGTGAGAGAAGAGAGATTGTTCTATCCCATTCTGTATATGCTGCTGAATGTTCTCATGAAGCGGTCAGTAACCGGTCTACCCCAAATCCTTAAGCCATTTGCCCGGATGACCGGTGCTACCCGGAAATACAAGAAAACCGGCCTGAACTCCACTTGTCCGACCGGTTGCTTCACTGTTTTTGACTGTTTTCAAGAGACTATGCTCAGTATACGCTACGAATAGAAAATCCAAATACTCGCACCGCTTAATTCAACACAGGATTGCAGCGCACTACAGTGCGCTACTAATCCTTACTTCGTT
>CBDVBK010000156.1:0-2289 GCA_965372215.1 uncultured bacterium
GGATCAGGTTTTGAATCCCTTTTTGTATAGGGTTTTATGTCTATCAGGGGTGTTTTGTCAAGAACGCTCAACCCGGAGGTATAAATCCTCCTTCCCTCAATTCGGAGAATTCTTGCGACATCAAGCCCGATTGGATTCGGCCGGTTAGGAGATCTGCTGGCAAACAGACCTACAGTACCTCCGCCCAGGGAAGGTGGATGAGCAACGTTTGAGCCGTTGTAACCCTTTACTCTGTCCATGTGAAAAAGAACGATGATATATCTGAAATACTCAAGATCTTCGAGGGCTGTTTCGTATTCCGGCAACAGCTCCAGAACGAATGGACCTTCAGGATCATCCTCTCTCGCCTGAAATGGAGCCATATCAGAGTAGGGTGTGTGTATTGTACCTATAGCCCGGTAAATTACTTCATTCACAGATATATCCATCCCATTCTCCAGAATTTCCGCAGCACCTGTTTTGATTCATTCAGATCAAACAATAAGATACAGAAATCAATTAAGCCATCCCGAACATTCCATCTTGAGTAATTATGTCACTTGAGAAACTGATTTTCCGAGACTTGACAATAATTCCCGGAGTGTTAAACTTTGTCAATCATATGTGCGTAAAGCTTGATCTGAACAAACTAAACTGTGGCAATATGGATTAGAACTTGAAAGGGGGAACAATGAAAGGTGATGTGATTCTGGATTGCAAAGGGTTATCGTGCCCGATGCCGATTCTGAAGCTGGCGATGGCTATAAAGAAGCTTGAGGATGGAAAGGTAATCGAAATGTACGGTACCGATCCCGGATCGAAGGACGATGTACCTGCCTGGTGCGAGAGGACTGGCAACAGTCTTCTTGAGGTAGTCGAAGTCGAAGACGGATTTACTTTCTTCATCCGTCGCGGAGAATAGGTTCACAGTTCAGCATGTCCGAGCAGTAGGGAGGGGATTGAATTGCCTCTAAAAGACTGCTTGATTATCTAAGGAGATAACAATGAGTGAATCCGGTTCGAAGAAAAAAGGAAGTCTGCGCGAACTGTACGATATCTTCTTCTCCAAATCATGGCCCATGTGGGTTGGTGGAATCCTGCTCGGTGTGGGAAACATCTGCCTTTTCATAGTTCTGAAGCCCTGGGGTGCTTCAGGTGGAGTCAAAAACTGGGGAGATAATTTATTCAACCTGATGGGCGGGGAATTTGCCAATATGGGGACGATTAATCTATTCCCATATTCCGTTCTATGTATCCTGTTAATAATGGGTGCGTTTGCGGGAGCTCTGTTTTCCAAACAGTTCGCTCTCAGATTTCCTCCGTTAGGTGAACTGTTCAAGGGGCTTATCGGAGGCCTCCTGATGGGGCTTGGAGCCGTAATCGGTGTATCCTGTACCATCGGTGGATTTTTCAGCGGATGGCCTGCACTTTCTCTTGGCGCAGTCGTTTTCACAGTAGGACTCGTAATCGGTACCTGGATTGCGGTTAAGTACCTGCTCTTCGAAGTGAATAAATTTCCAAAACTAAGCAGCGGAAAAACCTCATCCTTCCTGTCCGCGAGCAAGGGCAAAGGATCATGGCAGCCTTTCCTCGGAGTAGTAGTTGTATTGATAGGTTTAATAATAGCCTTCAGATACACCGGTACCAGCAGTGTGCTCGCATGGTATGCAGCCATTGGTCTTTTCTTCGGTATGGTTTGTCAGCGGTCACGATTCTGTATTGTCAGGGCATTACGTGAGCCATTCATGTCCGGCAGCTCTGTTCCTGCAGTAGCGGTAATGGCGGGTATTCTAGTCTCGATGTTCGGTTTTGTCGTAATCAAGTTCATGGGTGTCAGGGGCGATATGATATGGGTATGGCCTCACTTCTGGGTGCCTGCCATCGTCGGAGGAACGATCTTCGGATTTGGAATGACAATAGCCGGAGGATGCACAGTTGGTTCTCTCTGGCGCGCCGGTGAGGGACACATTAAACTCTGGGCTTCTATTGTCGGTATGATGGTTGCAATGCCCTTTACGGCGAAGTTCATTAAACCTGCTTTCTTCGATGCGCTGCCTGACAGCATGAAGCAGATGTTTTTCCTGCCGGAGAAGATTGGCTATGGGGCATCAGTTGGTGTATTCCTGGTGATCATGCTTCTCTGGTATCTATTTGTGAAATGGAACGAGCGGACAGGTAAATTCTCCGCATACTAGAAAAGACATCCTGATCTGATCAGATGGAACAGGGGCGAAAGAAATTTCGCCCCTGTTCTTATGTGCGCCGGGCATGGCGCGCAGCGCCGATGACCGGCGCTGTTAACCGGCAAGC
>CBDVBK010000157.1:0-2075 GCA_965372215.1 uncultured bacterium
GAAATAGTCTTGGACTATCGCTCTTATCTCAACTTCCGACCAGGCATCAGGCATTGAAATACTCCAGATCAGTCATGTTAATAGTGCCTTCTTGAAATACCTATTCGCAGACGAACGAGCTTTCCCTGTTCAGTTGCGGTTCCGGTTATGCTCATTTATTTCAATCACATTCTTTTGTATGGATGATTCTCTGTCAAATAGAACAATATCTGATATTTGCACATAATCCAAGTATGTAATCCCGGTTATTCAAACCCAGGTTAAATGGTATTGGTGAAAATTGCCTACTACTTGACATTTTGTAGCGTTATAGGTAATATATTTACCAATATGAAAACAAAATACAAACCGAATCCCGAAGAATTCTTCAGCACTACACCGGTTTTTACTCTTCAGTCCTTTGCCGATTATTACGGTAAGAACAGGCTTTCAGACGCTTCCAATATATTGAAATATCATCGGAGAAAAGGCCGAATAGTTAACATTTCAAGAACAATATATGCAGTAGTTCCTTATGGAGCGAACGCCGAAATATTTGAACCTGACAGATACCTGGTTGCAGCGGCAGCAAGGGATAATGGGATATTCTGCTACCATGCTGCTCTTGAGTTACTGGGATTCAGCCATTCCATCTGGAAAGACTGCACTGTCTTCTGTTCATTAAGGCATAATAGAATCAACATGAGGAATGCGACCATCAGGTTTCTTAGTACACCATCGCTTTTAAAAGCCTGCCCTGACATCGGAACAAGAACAATCACAAGGAAAAATATCAACTTGCAGGTTACCGGCCGGGAGAGAACACTGGTTGAGGGATTCCGTAAACCATATCATTCAGGTGGCCTTGAAGAGTTCGTTGTATCAGCTTCAGGTTTTGGGGTACTGGATCTCGATCTTCTCAAGCGAGTACTCGAAGTATACAATCAGAAGAACCTCTGGGCTGCTGTCGGTTGGTTTCTTAACCAGAATATGGAGCTATTCGGAGTCACAAGCAGCTATCTCAATCAATTAGAGCAGAAGAAACCGATCAGCCCCCAATATCTGCCGGGAACATATCGTAACGGCTCACTTGATAAGAGATGGAACATTATTCTTCCTGATAACCTGGCAGGGAAGTTTGAAGGCCATGCAACCTGACAGAGAAAGAATCGAACATCTCTCAGTAGAAACCGGCTTCAGGAATAATGCCCTGGAGAAAGTTATACGTCTTACAGATATTCTGAATGACATATTCAAACATCCTTTCCTGTCAGATGCATTCGTCCTGAAAGGCGGAACTGCGCTCAATCTATTTTTCGGACCTCCATCCAGATTATCGGTAGACCTTGACTTCAATTACATTGGGTCAACCGATAAAGCAGAAATGCTGAATAATCGAAAAAGAGTGGAGAATACGGTTACCAGTATCTGCGAATCATCGGGGTATCTCGTTCAAAAATCAGCAGATGCACACGCAGGTCGTAAGTTCTTTCTAGGGTTTGTGAACATAGACGGTACCCGTGACAGAATAGAAGTAGATATCAATTACCTTCATAGACAGCTGCTACTTCCATACTGCACTCGATCCGCCTGGACTTCGGATAATTCACAAAATTGCAGTGGAAAACTTATATCAATTGAAGAACTATGTGCAGGCAAGATATGTGCCTGTTTTGACAGAACATCTCCAAGAGATATTTACGATGTAGTCAGACTCCCAATAATTGCCGGGCAAAAGTGGAACTCTTCCATAATGAGGAGCATCATCATCGCTTACACCGGACTGCTTCCAAAACCTGTATCGGATTATTCAATAGATATTGTCATGAGAAGGATAACCAGGGAACACTTCTTGAAAATACTCATTCCCATGCTTCTCGTGGATGATCATCCTGAATTTGACTCATTGAAATCAGAAGCATGGAAAATCCTTGAGACATTTACCATCCTCAATGATAATGAACAGGAATTTGTCAACAGGCTTCAGCAGGGAGAACTGCTACCTGAGCTTCTTTTCCCTGGCAGTAAAAGATTCCAGGAATTGATAAGAACTCATCCACCGCTGCTCTGGAAGGTGCAGAACGCAAGAAAACACT
>CBDVBK010000158.1:0-2048 GCA_965372215.1 uncultured bacterium
ATAAATGACTACAGGAAATTGTCACTTGAAGCTTCATCAGGGTGGGGAATGTGAGATGTAATTGAATGATTCCCGATCATCCGGAGGTATGTAATGTATTCCATTCTATTCCTCCTGCTTGTTTCAAATCCTCCCATTATCCAACCAGCAATAGACGCGAAGTGTGATCTTGTCATTTATTCCAATGATATTATTTCCAGTAACTATCCCAGAGAGACCCGGACAGGATTCGAAGAGGATATCACCGTAACTGTCCGTAACAATGGAGGAGCTTCTTCAGTACCCTTCACATTGCGGCTGACCATAACAGGGACAGGTATCAGCGTATTTAACTTACCGTGTGCCGGTCTTCAACCTGGAGAGGAACAGGAGTATGATTTCACCTGGGATGCGTCCTGGTTCAATCCACCCGAAGAGCTAACCTTTGTGGCAGTAGCGGATCCTGCTGAGCAGTGTGATGACTGCTGGAGAGGTAACAATGCCGGAACTATCACCAAGACTCTATATGACATCTATCCCTTTGAAGAAGGATGGCCTGTAACGCCTGTGGGAGTGATCAAACAACCTCCAATGCTTGTGAACCTTGATGAGGATCCAGAGCTTGAGATAGTTGTACTGGCAAATACTAGCCTTGAAGCTTACGATTCCGACAACACCTTACTATGGCGGAATGCTGAAGTGGACCTTTACCATCTCAACAGCCCTCTTGCTGCTGATCTGGATGGAGATGGTAATACTGAAATACTGGCTTTAACCGTTTCTGGTGATATTGCATTGTTCAATGATGACGGTGAAGATCTTTTTGATCTTAGAGCATCTATCTTTTCGGAGTTCGCTGTTGCCGATATGGACTCAACTCCAGGCCTTGAGATGGTTGTTGCCAATCATGACACACTCATTCTCTACTCCTGGGATCAGTCTGAACAGGAATTCAGTCTGATCAAATCAGTTAATCTTGACCTTGATGATTCTCCGGTTTGTCATGCAATCCTGTGCAGTGACATCAACGATGATGGATACTGTGAAACCATTTACTACTGCAGGTTTGAAGGTGAACTTCCGGGACTAGATCCTTACCATGCTATTTCTGTATACGATTGGATTACCGATTCAATTCTCTCTGAACGTGTGTGGGACGAATCAGGTCAATATACAGTCCCCTGTGCCGGGATACTCGGCGGTTCTGCTGAGATCGGCTTCCCCATGGGGAGTTATGATCCGCAATCAGCAAAGGAGGATTCTGTACCCGCACAACTGCTGGACCCGTTAAGCGTTGATTCAATCATCTGTGAGAAAGGCCTGGTGACTTCCAGTGGCGTCATATTCGGGCTGTTCGCGGATTGGCGTGAACTTGTTCCAGGTCTTGATGCTTTCATAATTCCTGCCGAGAATCAGTGTCTGGCGTGGGATGGTTATGGAGATCCTTTCTTAGATGAGAATTGGCATGTTTACTATGATACTTCATACACTTACTCAACTTCTGGTATCAGTCCTCCTGCGCTTGGTGATCTTGATAACGACGGAATTGCTGATGTACTTTCTTCTACATTGAGGGGTGAAAATGGGTTGATTGTAGGGTTGGATTTTGAGGGTGATGAACCTGAAGATATAGATTTTCCATTTCTTCTTCCTGAAGGAGTTGTTGTATCAAGTGGATTCTCCATTGGGGACATAGATCGTGACGGTAAAGTAGAGATCGTGTTTGGAACCGGTGACGGTCTTCTTCACTGCTGGGAGTTGGGATCCTGCAGTACAGGTTATGCTCCATGGCCCCAGCACAGGCATGATGCGGGAAGATCAGGAGTTCTTGAATGATTGTACTTCTGCTTCTGTCACTTGTTAATGTAACGGTAGGTCCCGGCTGGAGCTATCCTATTGTCGTCACTGAAGAGCCTAATTCTGTTCAGCCTGTTCAGCTTATCACTCTGGATTTACTTGGAAGGTTTCATCTTCTCTGGCAGGATTATAAGTTCGAACCCAGAATAGGATACAACTCACATTCCCCACCCTGATGAAGCTTCAAGTGACAATTTCCTGTAGTCATTTAT
>CBDVBK010000159.1:0-1965 GCA_965372215.1 uncultured bacterium
AATATAGGTTGAGAGCTGAGTATTTCTTCTCGAATCGTATATCTCTCTTTTCGCATCAGCGCTGAGTGCTGTTCTTGGTTCAAGGAGGTCCGGGTCGGCAGCGGTTTCTCCAAGCATTCTTTTTTCAATGTTCTTCTCTATGATCGCTGCCACTCCGCCGAGATCGTCCCTCTGCTGCTGCACCTTCTCCACTACTTTTTTCAGGTATTCATCATCGCTTCTGTCGATATGTACAAAATGGTGAATAAGAACTTCGTCAGCCTTCTGGCCGTGCCTGTCTATTCTGCCGTTACGCTGTTCAAGCCTGTTGGGGTTCCATGGTATTTCCCAGTGAATTAGGTACCTGCAGTGTTTCTGGAGGTTCAGACCTTCCGCGGCTGCATCCGTTGCTATCAGAATTCGGAGGTGGTTTGTTTGAGGGTTGGTCTGGAAGGCGTTCTTTATCCGTTCCCGCTCTATAGAGGACATGCCACCGTACAGCTGCATTATTCTGTCTTCACCGCAGTAGTTCTCAAGATGATGGCGGAGGTATTCAAGAGTATCCCTGTACTCGGTGAATATTATCAGGCGCTCCTGGTTCCAGTCATTCTCTGTTTTAAGATGGTTTTCTATCCAGTCTTTGAGTACTTTTGTTTTGGAATCCTCAGCAAGGCTGTTTTGTTCTGATTGTGTCAGCAGGTATTGCAGGTTTTGTTTCTGTGTTTTTGAAAGTCCCGAGAAGAATC
The DNA here is from genome assembly GCA_965372215.1 of uncultured bacterium. Lineage (GTDB taxonomy): Bacteria > Fermentibacterota > Fermentibacteria > Fermentibacterales > JCC-6 > Aegiribacteria. Next base: position 726 of record CBDVBK010000159.1, read on the forward strand.
TGGAGCATTCCGTCAGTGCCTGTCCCTCCAGCTGGTCCTTTACAAGATCATCAGCATGATCCTCTTCGGTTCTCTTCACTGCGATCTCCATCAGCTTGCGATCCGGTTCTGTTGTAGTATCCGTTTGGGCTTTGAAGAAATGTTCAGCATGGGTAAGCATCGATCTATGGAAAGCAAGAGGGCAGGACAGGAAGCGCTTCTTGAGCATGGTAAGCGCGAACCTTACAGGCATACGCACATTCGCGTCCATCTGTTCCTGCAGCCTGCTGGTTATGTACTCATCGAGGGTTTCCGCTATTTTGTTCGCGGTTGCTTCAGGTGGTACTTCAAGCGCCTCTACCCTGCGCCTGGCAAGGTTGCGGGTGGTTCCCAGAGCAAGTATCTCATCCTTCATGCGCCTGATCATGACAGCGCTGACCGATGATCTGTCAACCTGCGAATCACGATGAAAACGGAGAGGGTCCAGCAGTTCCAGCAACCCGGTGAAACTCTCGGTGTACCCGTTATGGGGAGTTGCTGTAACAAAAAGCCTGTGCCGGAAGTGCGGAGAGAGGTTCCTGAGCATTTTCGTTCGCTGTGAATCACGCACATAGTTCTGCCGCCCGACAGGGGCACAGTTATGAGCCTCATCAAGGATCATGAGATCCCATGAAGACATTGTTCCATCCGATTTCCGGAGCCCTGCCATGAAATTCCTGAGATGCACTTCCCTCTTTATGAAATCCATACTGGTTATAAGCCATGGATGACTCTGCCAGGGATTAACGTGAGTACCGTACTCCCTCCTGAGATTGAGTATTGCATGGCGGTCGATGATCTTGAATGACAGGTTGAACTTCTCATCCATCTCCTCCTGCCACTGCACCTGAAGGGAAGCCGGGCATACGATAAGACAGTCACGGACTCGGTTCCTGCTTATCATCTCCTGCAGAACAAGTCCAGATTCAATGGTCTTACCAAGGCCCACATCATCCGCTATAAGCAGGTTGACCCTTGGCGTCATCACTGCGCGAACTGCAGGAGCTACCTGGTACGGCTCAAGGTCAATCGCACCCATGAAGGGGCAATGAAGAACATTCCCGGATAGTGTGGATGTTGTGGACCATCTGACAGCCCTGAGGAATGAATTGAATTCACCCGGTTTATCCCAGTCTGTCATGGCAGGCAGGCTGATGTCCTGGAGAATTTTAGTATTTACTTCGCGTTCCCAGATAACATCAAGCGTTTCTCCAAACCTGTC
>CBDVBK010000160.1:0-1859 GCA_965372215.1 uncultured bacterium
TTTTCTGACGGTGGAAGAATAACTGGCTCGAATGAAAGAGGAGTGATTGCTCTATTTCCTCAGGGAGACATCGAAGAGTTCTTGAGCAGGGCGCCTAAATCGATAATGTGGCAAAGGCAGGGCTGTTCCTATAATGAAACTCTTATTGTAATCGGCAATACTGCAATAAGTGATGTCAGTAGAGGGATTCAGGGCTACGACTGGTCCGGGAATCTTCTCTGGGAAACCCCTATAGGAGATCGCAACCTTACTGGGCTCAGAGTCTCACCCTGCGGTGAGTATGTATTGGCCCCGGCACGGAATGGTGGTGTTGTCTGCTATTCAGGTGAAGATGGTTCAAGACTCTGGGAAACAGCGGAGGGATTGCTATGTGATTTTCCACAGATATCTCCCACTGAAAACATCTGGGTAATGTCTCCTGACGAGATTGGACATTACTATTTCTATTCTGGTTCACTGAATGATCATCACACTCTGGATCCGTTGAGTATTTGCGAGTTGCAGCCGGGAAGCATGCATCCAGTATGTCTCAATGTTAATAATCTTGGTTGTTCTTTAACATGGTTGAGTGTTCCACATTCAGATATTACTAGAACTCTTCTATTAAGTTCTGATCAAAAACCAATCTATATATCTGAAATATATGATTTAGGGTATAATGCTTTTCGTTTCGATTTCACTTATGCACAGAGTGTTGATCTTTACTTTAAGACAACTATTTCAGCCATATCTGAAGATGGAAGTCGAATCTCCTACACGGATTATCAGACTATTAAGGTTCTCCGCTTCGAGGAGGTTGAGTAATAATGAAAATCACTCGAATAGTGAACCTCATTTGTTCCTTCGGACTATTCCCCATCTGTTACATGCCATCATGTAAGCTTCTCACATTTTTTCTTCCTCATGAAAAGTTCCTAACGCGTCAAAGACGGGATACCACAGATTATGTCTCTATTATTCTATGATGCTGATGACGCAGATGACGCTATTTTGAGAACATAAAGATTTGCTTGATTCAGACTATGATGCCAAGTCGTTCCAGCTTCTTGATTCCCTGCTTAACACCTTTGCAAATCCAGTGAACGGATACTGTTGGAATTGTGTACGAATCGGGTGCATATACCGTCCCCGCTACCAAAGAAAAAGGGGGCGCCTTCTGGTGTCCCCTGTTTTTTTGATGGCAACCTGATTGAACCTCAGATCGAAGATCTGACAGGTGATCCGTGCCCTGTAGCCGTGGTCCTCGAATGGCAACAGCACCAGTCTGGCTGTACCGATCACCGGTTGGGTTGCAAGCCCTTCCGCAGGTCAAGCTGCCATCTGCGTGGCCAACGATAACCATAGCATTATCAGTGGTTTCACTCCGGCTTACGCCAATGAAAACGTAGCCATCTGGGAGAATATCCTGGACTTCATGTGGGATACCTCTTCTCTTGAACAGGTTACCTGGGGTGCCATCAAGGCGAATTTCTAGGCAAAGTTTAACATCCGTATATTTGAGCCGGGGTCGTAGAGCCCCTGCTCTTTTTGTTAGATCATGCTTCGTACGATTGTACAATCACCGTGATATTTTCCCCCTGGACTCCTGTCCAGAATGGCGGAAACAAGCTGTTCCTGGAGCTAATCTCAGATTGTAGGAAAAGCCACTCTCCTGTTAGTACACTTGACAAACGTCCCCAAATTGAGGACATTTGTCCTCAGAATGGGGGCAATTATGCTTGAGGTTCTTTTTCCGAAAGTCCGCCGAAAATTGCTGATCCTGTTTCTGTTGAACCCCGACAGAGGCTACCATCTTAGAGAGATCATCAGGATTCTGGAATGTGGCAAGGGTTCTGTTGAGAGAGAGTTGTCTTCTCTTC
>CBDVBK010000161.1:0-1853 GCA_965372215.1 uncultured bacterium
AATGTGTATCGAGAAGGGCCGGAAAACCATGATTTCGGGACTCCTTCCGCGCAGTACAATTCCCCCAGCGGTTACTGCTTCAACAAGCCGGTGATAACGCTCATAGGTGGAAGGAGTGCCAGCGCAGCCGAGTACTTCGCGCAGAGGCTTGACGTGCTTCCGAGTGTCACCCTGGCAGGGGATACGACAAGAGGCGAGGTTAATGCCCCGTCATATAAAACACTCGCAGGCGGTTATGAGTACACCATACCCGTTATGACTTTACTGGCTGCGGACAGTTCCACCTGGATACAGGAAACTGGCGTTGCCCCGGATGTGTACATTCCTGTAACAGCGGAGGATTTTGCTCAAGGAGTTGATCCCGTTCTGGAGTACGCCCTGGAGTGGGCAGCTTCGCAGTGAGCACATACCGTTTTTAGAACAAGTCAAGTGTCCGCAAATAAGATGACTATGCTTGAACAGTATATTTTGATTGGTGGAACATTGAAGCGATTGAAAGGCTGGATGTGCGGAATGCAACAGGAGAATGAACATCGCTCTTCAATTGGTCGAATACTGCTGGTCTCGCTGGCAATTCTTGCATGTGGTGATGTTCTGGCCGGCACGACGGGCAGGATAGCTGGAATGGTGACCAGCGCCGATGGCGCCCCTCTTATCGGGGTCAGCGTGATGGTTGAAGGAACGCCCTATGGGGCAGTAACCGATGCAAATGGCGAGTATTTTATCAATATCCTCACTCCCGGCGAATACTCTTTATCCGCCAGGATGGTAGGTATGGCGGAGGTTACAAAAGAGGGGATTGTTGTGGTTGCAGACCAGTCCACCACAGTAGACTTCTCGTTACAGGAGCAGGCCGCGGGTAGAACGGTGATCAGAGTGACCGACCAGCGCAGCCTGATACTCCAGGATGTACCAGCTACGATTTACGTGATTGACCGGGAAGAGATTCGCCTGATGCCAGTGGTTGGAATACTCGACGTAGTGAGCAGACAGCCAGGTATCATCACCCGAGGTGGAGCAATCCATGTTCGCGGAGGAAGGGCTGGAGAAGTTTCATTTCTGCTGGATGGGATCTCCATGCAGTCACCTTTATCAAATGCCTTCATCTCCACTGTACCGCTTTCGGCCCTTTCCAAAACTACGATAATAACCGGAGGCTTTCCCGCGGAATATGGCAATGCAATGTCCGGCATCGTGAACATGATAACCAGAGATGGAGGGGCTGACTTCGAAGCCGACCTGCAGGTACGAACCGGAGAGATGACCGAGTTCGGTTATGAAAACATCTCCAGAAATTACTCCGAACCTTCGGAGAACAACAACTTTCGAAGCGACATGATCAATCTTGAATGTTCTATTGGTGGCCCCGAGCCCATAACAACCCATGTTCTGCCCTCGATCGGGATAGAAATTCCGGGAGAAATGCGTTTCTTTGCCGCGGCCAGTTACATCAGGAGCGGACGGGATCTTCAGGACAGCAGAGGTTACTGGGAGAACAACTGGCAGAATGGAATAGAAGCCTCGGGGAAGTTGACATATCGACCGACGGGCAGGACCAGAATATCTTTTCTGGGCTACTACACCTGGAGAAATACTGGTTGGGACGAGTGGCTGTGGTCTCGATACGATCAGGCAGTCTACATTAATGATGAAATCTACCTTGGGGGGGATCCGGATTATGCGCTTCCCATAAAGTACCAGGAGAACGCCGGTGCTACAGTATCGCTCACGCATTCGCTCAGTGATATGACTTTCATAGACCTGGGATTGAACCAGAACAGGACCTGTAACTGGAGGAGGGTAGAGGATCGGAACGGCGGTTACGTTGGTGAAGGTTTTAACCCTAATGACTG
>CBDVBK010000162.1:0-1830 GCA_965372215.1 uncultured bacterium
GTCTCCCAGCGAACCATCCTATGGTATGATACTACCCAATCTGACAAGATAAAACGTAAATCAAAGAAGACTTTCAGGAATCCCATCATTCAGGCTCGTGAGATGAGCCTGATGATGGAGATAGAAGAACTGAATCGAGCTGATCTTGCAAGGAAGCTAGGTTTGTCTCGGGCAAGAGTAACACAGATACTCAATCTTCTCGACCTACCTGAAATACTGATTTCAGAGATAGAAGAGATGGGGGATTACTGGAGTAGGCAATTGGTTACTGAAAGGCAGTTACGGAGATCAAACAAGTTGCTCACAAAATAGAGAAATTGATTTTCCAGAGTAAAGTGGCGGGGGACACCTACGAGGAAAACTTCAAACTCCGTTTGGAAATGGCTGCTGACATTAAGTAAGTTGTTGAAAGTACATTAATCATTGTCTGAAATGGCTGAGGTGTGGCTGTCACCTGAAGGTAATCTCCTTCATTTGACAGTCTTTCGTTATCAGGTGCTATCTGGAGTATCTGGAGCATTGGCAATTTCGCTTGTTTCTAAAATCTGACGATCCATACTAAACGCTTCTCGAACACTTTGCTGGATTCAGCTCCTTGCTGGGCAGTTCTGTACTGGTTTGAGTATATGAAAGAGTAAACTGATTAAATGTTCTGACTAATGATCCCTGATGATGATACATCTCTTGGTGCCTACATGTTCTCCTGCAACAAGTCGTATCAGGTACATACCTGAGCAGAGACTTGAGCCATCGAAGTATTCAGAATACATACCTGCGGGTACAACCTCATCAACAAGGGTTTCAACGAGTCGACCGGAAAGATCGAATACTGAAAGAACCACGTGTGAAGTTTCATCAAGCTGATAACACACCGTGCATGATGAACTGAATGGATTGGGGAAGGATTTCAGAACAAGCATTGCTTCAGGTGAAGAGGATTCTTCCTCTTCAACAGACAGCCAGTAATTAACCGCACTGCCTCCGAAAGCTCCCATGTCGTTACGTATAAGACCCATAGCAGGCCAGAGAGCGTAACCGGGATTGAAAGGATCTTCAGGATCGTTGTATTCCCAGGCGGGATTGCCTGCATCTATGCAGGGAGAGCCATATGAGAGATGGTAATCACCAAGAAGCCCCGTCTCAAACTGAGGATCGATATCGATGTTACCGGAACCCCAGTAGAGGGTGGCAAAAGTATCTTGGAAGATTGAATCTTGTCCATATTCAACATTGCCGTATTCAATAAATGCTTGAGTTGAATCAGCAAAAGCAAGAAGATATATCTGAGATCCTATTAGCGCATTGTTTCCCCAGATAATGGAATTTGTGACAAAAATAGAGTCGTTCTTACTTAGAAGACCTCCTCCTTTTGCAGTGGCGGAGTTAAATGCTATAGTATTATTCTCTAAGTAAGCATTATTATGGGAGTATTCACCTACTCCCCCTCCGTATCCAGCGGTATTCTCAACAATGAGGTTTCCAATGAGTGTCGCTTTGCTGACACTTCCTATGAAAACCCCACCTCCCGATCCACCATCGTTTCCAGAAATGTAATTACCGCATAGTAGTACATTTGTACCAACTATTCCGATACCACCACCATTATGATCAGAATAGTTATCACTGATATTATTGTTGATAACCACTGCTGTATCACCCCAGATATAAAGTCCACCACCATACTGAGCTTCATTGTTCGTAATGTTGCAGTCGATTATTGTAAAAGGGGAAATATCACCAACATTTGTAGCACAAATACCCCCGCCTTTGGAAGGTCCATAAGCATGGTTGTTACTTACAGTGCAATTCTCGATTCGAGAACTCGAATTG
>CBDVBK010000163.1:0-1805 GCA_965372215.1 uncultured bacterium
GATGTTTGCCGCAGGGCTGGATAAAATACTGACATGTTCGGTACTGTACGCTCTAGGAATTATTATCTTTATTGTCTCCAGAAAGCAGAGAAATGTGGCACGGATATTCACGACATTTGAAAAGATTCTTGTCATAGGTCTTGTGGTAGTTGCTGTTACCGCGATAGTGCTGATTGCGAGGGGAGATATTAATCCATTCACTGAATGATGCACGTCATCCTGAGATTTGCGGATAGTAAGGAGAACTTATGAAGGACGGATTCGTAAAAGCGGAATGGGACAAGCTCAACAAAGTAGTAATACACAGACCGGGAATTGAGATGTTTCTCGGGCTGCTGGAGCCTTACGCCTCTCTGTACGAAAGGGTATTCAACCGTCAGGAGGCTACCCGGGAGCATGAGTTCATGGAACACATTCTCAGGTACCATTTCGGAATTGATGTAATCAGGCTTGAACATGTTATTGAGAGAGAAGCTGAAAATAACCCGGAGATAAGGGAAAAGCTTATAGATCTGGCCAGAAGCACCGTTGCCATCACTGATGATACGAAACTCATGCAGCAAGCGAAGAGTGAATTCGAGAAGAGTCTGAAAACATTCAGCACGCAGGACCTGTTTCAGGTCATTGTCATGCAGATAGCTATACATGAAAAGCAGGATAGAGGGAAGTCAGTTAGACAGATCCATCTGAACATCACAGAGCGGTCACCTCTTTCAAACCTGTACTTCATGCGGGATCAGCAGTTTACAACGGATAGTGGTCTGGTCCTCTGCCGGATGGCAAAACCGTCAAGACGTTTCGAACCGCAGTTGACGAAGTTTCTATGGCAGGAAATTCTCCATGTTCCGATCATCCATGAGATGCTCGAGCCCGCAACCATCGAAGGGGGCGAGTGGATCCCGTTCGGTGAATTCGCGCTGGTGGGCATAGGAGACCGTACGAACCGAGATGCGATTAACCAGCTTCTATCACTGGATCTCGGTTATGACGAGATTGGAGTTGTCCATCAGGCGAAACATCCGCTAGTTGCCAGTGATCAGCCCGATCCGATGATCAACATGCACCTTGATACCTACTTTGAAGCCGCCGCAAGTAATGTTGTGGTTGCCTGTGTTGAATTGATACAGGAAGCGAAAGTCGAGGTTTACCGGAAGGATGGCCTCTGCTATAAGAGAACTGATGCTGATACCAACCTGTACGACTTCATTCGGGAGAAAGGTTTTTCAGTCGTACCAATAACAGTTCTTGAACAGATGGCCTATGCCGCTAATTTCCTGTGCGTAGAGGATGGAAGAATACTGGCAGTGGATGTCGAACGGGGAATTGACGCGGTCATGAAGAGTATCGCTTCAATTGCCACGGAGAATCCACAGCGATACGGGAGGCTTTATGAACAGGCGAAGAAGGATTACGAAATACTGACGAGTGAAGGGCGCTTCTTCCCTCACAAGCCGGAACTGAGAAAACTGGGTATTGATGCCTATCCTTTAGTACTCGAGAATCTTACCGGAGGGTACGGCGCCGCGCACTGTATGACATGCGCGCTGAACAGAGGCTAGAGCGGTGTGTAACGGCGACGGTTCCTAAAAGAGGACCAAATCCTCTCATAATATAGAAATAGTCTCCACCGGCTTTTGGCATTGCGGTTGTTAATTCTGCCATGCTTAACAGGGTAGGAATACAAAATACCCCAGCAATCATATAAGAGATGATAACTGCAGGACCCGCTTTAGCGTATGCTAATCCAGGAAGAATAACCAGCACAGGAACAAACCTGCCATGGATCAGGTTCCTTGTGTCTGGTT
>CBDVBK010000164.1:0-1796 GCA_965372215.1 uncultured bacterium
TTCTAGATGGTCATTATACATTGCCAGGGAAACTGCTCCTCCGGGGATTGTATAATCCCGATGACAGAGAGCATTTGCCAGTCCTTCTCGAGTAGCTCTTACAGGATATAAAGGATAATCTTCACGAATCATTTTTCCGGGAACGACCCGACCGGCAATTGGTACATGATCCATCAGGAATGACTCAGCCAGACGCAATGCTTTGAATGCATTGCTCCAGTACTGCCTGTTATCAATGAAATCACAGAGACGATCCCGTCCACGAAAGCGAGCAAGCCGTATCTCCAGCTGTGGATATTGAATTTGCAGCTGTTGGTTCTTACAGAAAAGAGCTACTGCAGCATTGAGCAGTTCACCATTCTGTATCAATTTGAATCCTTTTAGAATAGACTTCATATCGCTTTTGGGTTGAGCTTTCAGGCGCCCGAGGTTTATTGCGATCTCCATGGCAATTTGAATCTCTTCTTCATCAAGATCACCGATAGAGATATGATCCGGGACGGGTTGATTCTCCCAACGCTTTGCGGGATGAAATCTCTCCAGTAGACGCTGCTCGTATTCCTCTCTGGGCATGATAATCGTGGTAGGGCCATATCGGAGATATGGACGACCATCGTATGTATAGGGACAATCAGTACCTGAAACGGTTAGCACGATAATGCTGTTTCCTTCCTTCAGACAAATTGTTTCAATCTCTGGAAACACTTGAGGTTCTATCCTTCGTACTTCCGCCGCTATACTTTCAAGGGTTCTTGTTGAAACTTGTTGCCCAATAGGGTCGCCTTTGTCAGTGACCCCGAACAGCACATGTCCTCCCGATCCGTTCAACATGCCACAGACTGCTTTCATAGCATCGGTTCGCTGCCCTGTGGATCTCTTTACTTCAAGGCTTTCGGATTCACCCATACTGATCAGATCCATGATCTCTGCCAGCGTCATTGTTCAACACCAACAAAAGAATTAGAAATCTCTCTGTCAGGCACCGTTATCATGTACTTACTGTCATACCTTCCTCCGCAGTAGATCTGGCGTTTGCCTTTTCCGAGATCTATGCGGGACAGGTCAAGTCTATTGAACCAGTCATGTCCTGCTTCCTCCGAACTCCATAGAAACAGACGCTTAACATTTATTGATCTGCATTTCTCCAGAAGTTCCTGTACCACTGCAAGTCTTGCTGACGTAAATCCTTCCATCAGCAGGCGGTAAGTGTACATCATGATCTTCTGCGCCTTATCATGAGTTTTGCTGATTAGCGGTGTTAATCAATTTAACTATGTCATTGATGATTCGATCAAGTCTTTTGGCAGACAGTGATTTTGTAGAGTAACTCATTTTCGCTTCATGTGCCAGACTGCTGTTGTTGAAAAGCTCAATAATATCCATCTTTCTCCATCTATTTTTTCCTGACAGTGGTGAAAGAGCTGGAATACCTGGATTGAACCACCAATCTGCAGCCGTATAGTCAATCAGAGTGCAAGTTTCGTATTTATCACCTTTCCAGTTGCTGGCATGGTGTTCCAGCTCTTTTTCAGTTCGGGCACTTATCAGATGACCATTCAGATCGCAGATAATCGGAAAAACAGGTTTGCTAAAAAGCAAGTAATGAATCAATTGAATGTCCTTCTTTCTGATGCGTTATCGAAAAGTTACAAATATCCGGTAAGGGAAATAGCTTCACTACCAGGGCATCGAATAAGTACTCCTGAGAAGAATTCTATTATCTTGCTTTTTCAATATCCTTAGCAAATTGTTTATTCCGGTCTCTTCAAACCAAGTTCTTTCCAAAGAGGTGAAAA
>CBDVBK010000165.1:0-1768 GCA_965372215.1 uncultured bacterium
ATTTTCATCCTTTCATTCACTCTGTTAAGAACATAGCCAAGTATGATGGACAAAGAAAGACAGGGTGGCTCCAGAAGACCTCTTTGTGTTAACTTAGTCATATGGAATACATGATAATATCACCTCCGGTAATCACTCCTTCTGAACCACCATCAGGCGCTTTCCTGCTTGCAGCGGGACTGGAAGCCAGAGGGATCAGTGCCGGTTTTCTTGATCTTTCACTGGAGTTCTTCAACTATATCTTCGAAAAGATACCCGAGGGCAGGGGATATCCCGCTGTCAAACCCGTACTTGCTTACCTCAGAAACAACTCAAATTATACACCCGGTCAGCACCGCACGATTTCCGGTGTCCTGAATTCCGCTTTAAAGTCATTTTCAAAAGGCTATCCGGGGTGGAAAATCTCTCTGATGGATCTTACTCCCCCTTCCGAAGTACATAGACCAGAGGAACTGCTGAGAATCTGTAAGCAGGAAGAAACGCCATTTTCAGGATTCTGGGAAGAATACCTGCTTCCGATTCTCCGGAAGCATCTTCCGGAAACCGTTCTTGTTTCACTTTCCTACCTTTCACAGCTTCCCGCAGGAATAGACCTGGCTTTATTCCTTAAATCAAACGGATACCGAGTGATAACGGGAGGCTCGCTGCTGAACAGCCTTGATCGAACAGGGAAGGGGTTTGATCTTCTGCGGAAAGTATTTCCTGAAACTATCCTCGGAGATGGCTCACTGCTTCGGGGAATAAGAAACTCGGATGATTCACTGTTAAGCAGGCTGTCATGGCCACACATGATAAACTCCTGGCAATACATATCCGGATGCCCAGTAATTCCTTACACGTTATCAACAGGATGTCTCTGGAATAAATGTCTGTTCTGTCCTGACAGAAAAAGGAAACTGTCAATCTTCGGAAAAGAGGTATTCGAAGAGTTTATCTCCACAGTTCCGCCGGAGGTAATGAAACGGAAACCGGTCATTCATTTACTCGACTCAACGATACCGAAAAATACTCTGCTGGATATTCTACCGGCTCTCAAAGAAAACAACCTTGATTTCTATGGGTTTATCAGACCGGAAAAGTGGATTGCGGATCAATCAGATATGCTTGCTGATCATGGGTGCCTTATGCTGCAGCTCGGAGCTGAAAGCGGGAGTCACTCCCTGCTTGACAGATTCAACAAGGGAATCGATCCAGAAACTTCACTTGAAGTGATACGGAGGTGCGCTGAATCAGGGATACGAACTTACGTTTATATGCTTCTGGGACTCCCCGGAGAAACTATCCACGATCTGAATGCTTCTGTCAGTTTCCTGCAGAAAGCGGGGAATTCAATCGATTTCATCAACTTCTCCATATTCAATCTACCCACTAACTGCGAATTATCAGACAGAGCCGACGAATTCGGAATTGAACTGGTGTATGATAACGCTTCTGAAAATGTGATAAGGCTTTACATGCCCTTTCTTCACGAAGGGCGGAATCCAAGAATCATGGCAAGACATTTCATAACTGAAAAGCTCAGCCGACTCCCTTCGATTTCCAAAGCGCTGCTGCGAACCCCAAAATGGTTCAGAACATCTCATTTCCCACTGATCGAGATACCGGGGCGTATTTCTCATGAAGCGGGATCGGAGTAAATTCTGTTAGTCTCCGAAAATAATCAGATAGGTTAACAACGCCAGAAGAAGAAGCCATACAACTACAGCGATAGTGGCTGATTTTCTAGCTCTGCCGACATCATTCTCCGAATCGGGTCGAATTCCGACAG
>CBDVBK010000166.1:0-1766 GCA_965372215.1 uncultured bacterium
TATTCGGAGAATAGCGGTAATGAGGACTGGGTGGACACTCAGATGGCTCTTTATCTGGGGATTGATAACTACGTTGTGATGGAAGATCCCCAGAACAGTTACATTCATCACATTGACTGCTGGGCCAAGATGCTCAGCCCGGACAGAATACTTGTTCTACAGGTTCCCCCTTCGCATCCGGATTACGTCGAGCTTGAAGCCGCCGCGGATATGCTAGCTTTGACTCCGAGTCCATATGGAACCTGCTGGAATGTCTACCGGGTACAGAGTTCCGGAAGTGAAGGTTACACCAACAGCCTGATCTCCAACGATCATGTTTACCTTCCTCTCTTCGGCTCCAGCTACGATGCTCCGGCCATGGCTCTGTACCAGGAAGCTCTTCCGGGATATACGATAGAGGGATTTGAATACGGAGCGTGGGCGCCTACGGACGCGCTTCACTGCAGAACAAGGAATGTAATGGACAATGAAATGCTCCTGGTTCATCATGTACCTGTAGATTCACTTCAGACCGCCGGCAGCCCTGTAACCATAAACGCGTTGATCAGATGTCATCCTGACAACTCGCTTCTGGATCACGACCTTAATTACAGAATTGGAACTTCCGGGGTGTTTACAACCCTTGATATGACATACAGCAGTGCGGATTCGTTCTCTGTCAATATTCCGGGGGTACCTAACGGCGAAACAGTTCAGTACTACATTTCAGCTTCTGACAATTCCGGCAGAGACGAAGCGCAGCCCAGATTCGCTCCCGGTACATGGTTCTTTGAATATGAAACCACCACAACCGGGATAGGCGGAGGTGAAATCCCCGCCGGGATATTCGCCCTTAGCCGTGTTTCTCCCAATCCATTCTCTTCCAGTCTTTCATTGGATTATTCGGCTGCTTCTCCCGTTACAGTTGTTCTTTCCGTTTACGATATTGCAGGAAGGATTGTTGAGAGGAGAACTCAGAACATCGACGCGGGTACCGGATCGCTTAACTGGCATGCGGGTGAAGATATCCCTGATGGAATTTATTTCATCAGCCTGATATGCGGGGATACAGCGATTTCGAAGATGGTAACCCGGATAAAATAGGAAGAGATCGTTATTCCAGAGGAGAGGAATCAGGTAACCTGTCTTTTGAATACTATCACTGGAAGAACTGAATCAACAACAGGTGAGATATTTCTTGAATATCTTAATACCCTGACCTCACCCCAGGATCTGGTCGACAGTGTGTTAATAGGTTTTTCGGAGAGGTTATCTGATTACCTTGATTTCATTGAAAACAAAGACAGAGATGAAGATACGAACTCTTATGAGATTGGAAGAAGACTCAGGGTTCTCGGAGCTCCAATGGAATCCTATAAGATAATGAAGGCGGATGCGTACTATTACAAATACCGAGGTAATGAGAAAATGTTCTGGAAACAGATGTACGTTGCGGGGGCAGTCGCAAATCTCGGATATCCAACGGTAAGTATTCAAAAGGAAGCAGGACGCTTCTGTGAAGAACTTGCAAGAGACAAGAAATATCTGCCCTTCCTCCCTTTATTCCTGAATAATTACGCAGTTACTATGCACGTTTATCGCGAGAATTACAGTAACGCGAATGAAGTTTATCGGGAAGCTATTTCAGCAATAAGAAAGATCAGCCCTGACCAGTTCAAAAGTACAACGGGAAGGGAATTCCTCTGGGCACTCAAACTGATATCCAATGATTACACAGATTCATTGTTTGTTACAGACAGGACGATAAAGGATGATGAGGAATTAGA
>CBDVBK010000167.1:0-1741 GCA_965372215.1 uncultured bacterium
CAGATTTAAGAAAACAATTTGAATCAAGGCTCGGGCTCCGCGATTTAAACGAGTTGCTCTTTATACTGAGACACACAGTTCGGATAACTTGAGAACATGATTGACATGCAATGAAAACTAACTATAGTTATCAAATAGAAACTATTGTTTAGATATTAATTTCTCCGACTGGAGCAATATCGTGAGACCAATAAGCATAGAACAAAACACTTTCCGGTATCCACTGAATAGCATACTTGGAACCGAAGCTCAGATACGACTCCTTAGAGTGATGCTTACAGAGGTTAATGGTCCTATTTCAATAGTAGACGCTGCGGAGAGGGCTGATCTTACTCCATTGGGTGCAAGAAAGGCCATGAAGAGACTTGCTGACGCAGGATTCGTCCGTGCTATAGGAGGTGGCCGGAAGCAGCAATACGAAATATCTATTAATGATACATTAGTACAGGCTGTTGCTGCTCTGTTCTCCGCCGAAACTGATCGTTTTGAGTATATCTTATCTTCAGTCAGAAAGTGTATTGAAAAGGTCGAACCCCATCCGATCTCTGCATGGATACCATCATTTCCCGTTTATGCAGGAAATCCTATCAAGATTTGTATACTGCAGGATGCCAGGAATCTAAGTGTGACCATAAAGAATCTGCGGATACTGTTCCTTGAGTTGGAGAGGGAACTTGATATGACTATCGAGTTGATCGGCTATACAAAGGCTGATACACCTCAACAGGAATCCGGTTCACTGCATCTTTATGGCTTACCACCCAGTGGAGATAGTAAGGCTGAAACTGGAATAATGAGTGGACTTGTTTCTCACGAGAAAAAAGATGAGCAATTGGCAGGGATTTGCAGGATAATCGGTAAGATGATCAATAAGGACAGATCCATCATCGGAAGGGCAAAGCAGCATACAAAGCTGATCCTTAAAGGTAAATCCGATTCAGCAACCGGGGATATTGAAGAGTGGAGGGACATTCTTCAGGAATACTCCGTACGGCGCCTTATACAATTTCTCTCCTCAGACTCTGAGCGTGCCGTACGATTGCGTCAAAGTTGTCCGTTTCTTGCGGTGCTGAACGAGAAGGAGAAGGAGCGAGTGCTGGAAGAACTGGGAGGTGAGTAATGACATTCGCACAGCTTCAGCATGCTATCAGAGCTGCGTGTGACATTGCAGGTGATACAGAGTTGTGGGTATTTGGCTCGCAGGCAATACTGAGCGAATTTCCAGATGCTCCTGACAGCCTCCGAACTTCCATCGAAGTTGATGTGCAACCCAAGAACCGGTCCGATAAAACGATCAATATTGATGGAGCTCTGGGTGAACTCTCACTTTTCCATCAGACGCATGGTTTCTATGTGCATGGAGTTTCTATTGATACTGCCAGACTGCCAGAAGATTGGGAAAAAAGAGTAATACGGGTTGTTGATGAGATCCAAACAAGGGGCATGACAGGTCTTTGCGTTGAGGTTCACGACCTTGCCGCAAGCAAGATAGTCGCTTTTCGCGAGAAAGACAGGAATTTCATTAGAACCCTGATTATTGAGGAATTGATAGATCACAAACTGCTTGCGGAACGTATACAAATACTACCGGTCGAGACAGATATCATTGATAATAGACTTCGATGGCTATATGCTACAATCGATGAGCTTTCCCAGTCCTGATCGATTTGGAATTAATAGAGTAATAAGATCGTTAGATCACACCGTAAGGATTATCCGCAGTTCTAAAAGCATCCACCAC
>CBDVBK010000168.1:0-1709 GCA_965372215.1 uncultured bacterium
ATTCCGTTCAGGCTCTGCATCAGATCATGCTTCCTCTGATCCAGCTCACTGTCCTGAACGCGCAGCGCATCCAGTCTGGCGGACGCATCTTTCAATTCCAGTTCAAGCTCCGACTGTTTAATTTTGCTTGCAGTAATAAGAGATGCCCTTATTTCAGGAAGTTCTGTCCGCAGTTTTTTCCTGTCATCATCACGTTTGAGCAGTTCAACAGCAATTTCAGCATTCGCACGGAGGTCAGCAAGTTCACGGACCGATTTCAACACACGTTTGTATTGAGGGGAAAAGTCACCCGCAAGATCGATTTCAGTCCGCCTCAGTTCGCTTCTGTTAACATCCAGCAGAAATGTCTTCAACTCCTGCTGGCTTAGATGCGCAAGGCGCAGCAGATTCCTGAATATGGTCTTGAATTTCGAGTAACCATTTCTATTCCGTACGGGAACCAGACCCAGATTCACACCTGCTCCTCCACCTATTCCCGTAAGAGCGTTCATCAGATCATGAGGTTTCAGTTCAGTGTACTCACGAACACCGAGATCACGCCTGATATCATCGAAACCCCGAACCTTTCCCTCATTGTCAATGAAATCATCTCTGGAGTACATACCTTTATAGAGAAAACGCCTGAACTCCCACCCCTTCAGTGGTCCAAGTCCCCTTACACCGACAACCATATAACCCGTCGGCGTAAGACACTCGAACAGTACATAACTGTCCTGACCGGGAAAATAGTAGCGACGTGTTTCATCCATGCTGCGGGAGAAGTGCATCTGCTTCTGACTGTCAACGTACAGAAACTGCAGAGTGGAAATAAGAGTGGTCTTCCCCACATTATTCGGCCCGATAAGATGGAGAGGGCTGCCAAGCTCCACTTCACCGTAATCGAATTTACCGGAGTTTATCAGTATCAGCCGTGAAGGACCTGTCGCGTGTCTCATGAAGACTCTTCACCACTTTCCGCGAGCACTTCCGTACAAAGATCAAGCAGCCGATAAGCAGGGGTTCTGAATCGCAGTGAATGCTCATTATCACGGCGGATAAATCCAAGCCTCTCCATCCGCTGAAAAAGGTTGTGAAGGGAATCCTCATCCTCCATCCCTGCTTCAGCCATGTATTTTCTGTAGCGTTCCCTCTGAAAATGCGGGAGATCTGCAATAAGAAAAGGCTGCGAAAAAAGAGTCTCTTCCATCTGCTCTCCCTTCTCGGCAATCCATTCAACCAGAATGAAGAAGAACACCCCGATACGTGTTCCGAATGAGCTGTAGCCGCTGCTGCCCCTGAAGTAGAAGAAATCCCGCCTGTGCCGCAGCAGAACAAAACCGAGTGAATCGAACAGAATCCTGAAATCTTCTTCATGTTCAACAAGCGCTCTGTAGATTGCGCCATCCTCGCTGGAAACATGCCGACCATTCCGCAGCCTCTTGAACACTTCCTTCAGTTCAGGCAGTTCAGACATAATCATTCAACACCTGCTTCCAGAACAGCCATCGGACATGATGTTACAGATTCTTCACGAATCATATACTCCCTGCGCTCACTTTCGAACTCCACCCTTCCCGGAGGAGAACAGTAAACAATTCCATAGAGCCTGAGCAGATCCTCCAGAGATGCTCCGGGACAGTTCAAATCCAGCCACACCAGAAGATCATCAATCGGAAGCGCCAGGGAAAGAGTGGAAAGAACTTCTTCCGGATCGCTGAAACCACGCACAC
>CBDVBK010000169.1:0-1668 GCA_965372215.1 uncultured bacterium
TCGGTAACTGAATCGCAGATATCCCAAAATCTCATCCTGATATTCAAATATTCTGAGAGCGTCCGGATTTCTTGAGTTAAGGCTCATGCCACAGTTTTTCTATCACATCGGATAATTGATATCTCACAACGACCACGAAGATTCATCTTCTCTTTCCAGTACTTTTCCCAGGTGTCTTTGTCATAACGACGGATCATTACTATTCGACCCATTCTGGTTGCTCCCTCATCTGACCAGTTCCAGCCTATTTTCTTCAATCTACGAACAAGTTCACGTATTATGTTCTCAACAATGGAAGTCGTACGTGGTGCTATTATGCCGGTTTCAAGCCACAGATAAAGATGATTGAAGATACGGCCCTGAGCGTTCTCCAGATATGTAACAGCTTTCTTGTAACCCTTTTCCGCAAAATCCTGACGTAATGATTCTATCTTCCTTTCTGCTTCCCTGATACGATCGCGCAATTCATCCTTTTCTGATTCATTGACAGCTTCAATGTCTTCTCCGGGGATCTCTACGGCAATCAGATTCCTTAGGGTTCCTTTTGCTTCTCGACGATCTTCCAAAGGTACTTTGTCTTCCCAGAGTGTATAACCAAGCTCCCTGGATAAATGCCAGTGACCACGGTTGGTCTGCTTGGCAAACTTCCCAAGCCAGTTGTCTATAGCTCTTTCTCCATCACACAACAACAGTCGGTACTGACGATCTTTTACGATTTTCTTGATCTCTTTGGACAAATCTTTCCATGAAGTACCTGCCCATACTCCAAGCGGACGCACTTCACCCTTTTTTCCCAGTTCCAGTACCAGATTAACACTACCACGTTGCCCGGCCTGTTTCTTGAAGCCGGTCCCATCAGCTGCAAGGAACGGTGATGACCCACTTCTACTCACGGGAAGTTCCACTGATGCCGCCCATTGATGGGCAGTTGATTTGCCAACTGGTATCCCTGCAAGTATCGACAACTGAGATGCACCACGACGATAACTTGTTTCAGCTACTGACTCTGTAACCATCCTTAACAGCATATCCGTCTTTCCCTGATATGATCCCAGCTCAAGCGCATCAAGTATCGGAGAGAGGCGTTTCCCGCACTTACTGCACTGTATCATGGCAGGTCGGAACCAAATACTTCCGAACTCTCCTCGAAGACGTCGCTCATCATGCCAGTAACCACTGCGGGTGAATGTCCTGCATCTGCACAATCGATCCTTATTACCCTTAATCGAGTGACGACCAAGACCTTTCTTGGCAACTAGACCGCTTTCACTGCAGAGTATGGAAACTATCTTCTCCTGGTAAGCTTCAATGACCTGCGTTACAAGCTGTTCAAAGAAGTCCTTCATGACCTCTCCGCAGGCTGCGAATATCTCATTCGCATTTGCTCGATCTCTTGGCATCTTGACATCAAGCTCAATTTCCACTCTTATATTCACTGGGGCACACCTCCAGGTTTTTCAAGTTCTCAGACTTGTTTTTTGTTACCTGTTAGTGATGCCCCTTTCTTCTATAAATGTCAAACCTCAAGAATCTCGGACGCTCTCAATTTATTACGGGGACACGCACCAGAGCGTGCATGTCCCCGTGGGGCGATGTTGGAAATGTTCAGATTTTAACCCTGGCCCCCTTCTCTCTGGACAGAACAATCTAACTGGTGTAAGTTCTTAC
>CBDVBK010000170.1:0-1613 GCA_965372215.1 uncultured bacterium
ATGGAGAACGGATCAGCAGAATCCTCGCTCTGATCTGGCTGAATGTCCGGGAAGGCCACTCTGTTATCAGGTATGCTCTGAATGAATTCCCCTCCTGACACCAGTGTGAGCCGTGCTCGGACGTTCTGGGCGACATTACCTCCGGTGTTCTGCGCTGTCAGATCGATATCAACAGTCTCTCCCGGATTCGCAGTGCCGTCACCATCAGCGTCCACGGAAACTTCTTCCAGCGATACAATGGGAGTACTGACTGGAAGCACATCGATAAATGCCTGGTCGGGAATGTAGTTCACCACGGTAGTCTGGGTCCAACCGATCTCAGCCCGGCGTTTTACTGCGGTGATCACTATATCCTGCTCACCGCTGCCGTCGGCAACACAGACACTCTGGAATGTCACCTGACCCTGGGAATCGGTGTAATCGATGGAGAAAAGCTCATCCTGTTTCCAAAGGCATACAGTTGCGCTCTGTACAGGGCTTGAACCATCGGTAACCGTCACGGTGATGTCCTGGGGGATTCCCTCCCTCATCAGAAGAGGAGGTATCGAAATGGATAGCTCTTCCGGATCGTCCCGCCAGACGTACATCAATGGAGAACCCAGAAAGTTCAAACGAGGATTATAACTTCCAAGATCATGATTCTTGGAACAGGCGTGAACCTCACCGAGATATGACAGGGGCCAGTGGCCCGATGAATATCCAGTGTAACCCTCTATCCAACCTGTATCGAAAAGCGCGTCGCAGAAGGCGTAGTATGTTTTCCACTGTGGGGCATAACCCGATCTGGCATTAGCGATCACGCCAATCAGCCCAGAGCTGCTGGATGTAAGCAGGCCGGCTTCGGCGAAGCAGTCGGAGCCATCACAAGACCCCGGGTCACATCCAATTGTGAAGAGAATCGAAGGCTCATCATCATTGCTCATCGTAGAGAAATCAGAACCCCACATAACCTCACCGAGAGCGTAGGCACCCGCTGTCCCGATCTCATGTATCCCTGAGTGGTCGGCATGTATGATTACATTATATCCGGCACCAAACTCTGCCAGCGCGGTGCTCCTGCAGAGATATGGACGGGATGGCGGGACGTAATAATAGAGTTCTTTGGGACTATCCAGATACTGAGGGACAGAACCGGATGCCTCCAGCTGATCCACGATTGCACTCATGGTATCCGCCAAACCTAGAGTGGCGTTTGAGGCAACCAGAAGGAGTTTCCTTGCGAAATCCTCCGGGAAATCCTCCGGCCATTCGTAAAGTTTCAATTTATTGAAAATGAGATTGATGGCCCCACTGTCGTCAATAGGCCATCTCCCTACAAAAAGATGCAGATAGTTTTCCGTGCTGGATGGGAACCAGTAGCCCGAGCCTTCCGACCAGGTTCCGGTGA
Source organism: uncultured bacterium (assembly GCA_965372215.1). Lineage (GTDB taxonomy): Bacteria > Fermentibacterota > Fermentibacteria > Fermentibacterales > JCC-6 > Aegiribacteria. Next base: position 1,388 of record CBDVBK010000170.1, read on the forward strand.
TATCGCCGTAATAGTCATCTGAGGGATACTTCTTAGTATCGCATTCCCTTATGGGGACTACTCCGTCATCGCCGCCAAGCAGAATTGCCTGTGTGCCCCATTCGTTGTACGCATCACCAATGAAGTTGCGTATTCTTTCAGGGGTGTCACAGCCGCTGTAGAACTGCTCTATCCATTCAACGGTTCTTACCACGGTGACAATCCCCTGCTGGATCCTGTAGTCTGC
>CBDVBK010000171.1:0-1540 GCA_965372215.1 uncultured bacterium
CTCGGAATCAAAGAAAGGAGCTGAAGCATTCTGATCATAAGGGTCCCAAGCTGCGAGCATCTTAGAAGCTTCACCACTCAAGTTACTTTCTTCCAGAATGCTAGCGATTTCATTTCGAATCTGGGAGTCTTGATCCTGAAGATTTAGTTTATCCCGCCTTCGCTGTGCGGCGAAGTGCTTATGTCGAACAGTCGCCAGTTTCCGTTCCAGCTTTGGTAAACGAGGATCAGTGAGAAGCCCCTGATATGGTTCACGGTCTATTGGGATTAAAGTGTTGGCAGCGACGAATTTGGTTTCCAGGTTTGGAAGGGGGCGGATTCCTCTGTTCTGCGTCCTGTTCTGGTTGGCTCGCTGGTTGCAGATAAGAGAAATAAAGAACCGCAATTTGGATATCTGAATGGCAATGGGCTGAATGTCCACACCGTAAATACAGTTTTCTATTAAGTACAGTTTGCGGCCATAATCAAGGTCATTCGTCTCAAAGTCTTTCTCAATCGCACTGACTGCAATCTCCCGGGCAGATATATCCGGTATCTGTTCTGCTTTCGATATCTGCTTTTCCTTCCAGAGTTTGTTATCTGGATCAAGTTTGCCCAGAATGAATACGAGCTTATGGAGAATCCCCATAGGAAATGCTCCTGAACCACATGCTGGATCAAGAATCTTGGAGGAGTCAATTGCATCTATGATGGTTTCGACTACTTCATTTTCGAAGGGATGGGGCGCTTCTGTATATGCAAATATCCCTTGTAGTTGATCCTGGAGATTATCATTCTCTTTGTGCTTTGGTATCCTCTTTAGTCTGGTTTCAAGATAAGCTATCAGAGATTCATCAACCATGTAATTGACGATTTCACGTGGAGTATAGAAGGAACCTGTCTGCTTTCTGGCAGTGGTTCCCGTTTCCGGATTGTAACTTGCCAGGAGGTTTTCAAAAACCTTTCCCAGAAGCTCGGGATCGAGGGCTATCTCCTCTTCAATGGGTGTATTCTCCGTAACAGTGAATTTGTAGCTGTCCAGTAATCTTATCAGACCTCTGACCTTTTCCTTCTTTCTCCTCTTGTCACCGTACGCATCACTTAAATCAACGGTGCGGTAATCGGAGAAGAACAGCAAGTTCGGTACATCTGGACGCTTCATTGGATTACGTGAGAAACCGTCCACATAAATCACTTTTCCCAATTTATCCTCTTTGTCCAAACAGTCGAACAAACCTCCATTCAGAAATGGAATGTCCGCAAAAAGATCAACCGCTTCCTTTTCTGAGATCGCAAACAAGTTTTGGTATCGGTACAGGTTCTTGACACCATACTCCCTCTTTCGCTCGCTGAAGGAGCCGTCGCTTGCAAATTTCCTGTTCTCTGTGCCATCGGTATTCATGCGCTGGTTGAGTGTGCCGAAAAACAGATTCTGCAGGATCGCCTGGTAGAATGAACTTTCATCGTCTTTCAGGGATTTCAGAACATCTTTCAGTTTATGCCAATTGAAAAGTGAGTCAGGTATGAGGACTTTTTCTTTAAGGAACCAACAGAAGATGAGC